>JASHXZ010000233.1 GCA_030043285.1 Xanthobacteraceae bacterium
TCACGCTGGCCGCGGCAACAGCCCGTTCGTCGCCATTCCGGTGTTTCCGTCGCGGGTGTTTCGGCATGGCTACATGTTCGTCAACGCGCGCGCCGGTATCCGCGCGCCCAAGGATTTGGCCGGCCGGCGCATCGGCGTGCCGCTCTACACCCAGACCGCGGCGATCTGGCAGCGCGGCCATCTGATGCACCAGTTCGGCGTCGATTTATCCACGGTGCACTGGGTGCAGGGCGCGGTCGAGAGCGGCGGCAGCCACGGCAACCCGCACACGCTGCCGCTGCTTCGCCCCGTCGCGGTCGAGCAGAACCGCAGTGGCCGCCCGCTCGGTGAGCTGCTCGCGTCGGGCGAGATCGATGCCTATCTCGGCTCGCGCAAGCCGCCGTCGTTCGGCGTCCATCCGGACGTGGTGCGGCTGCTGCCAAACCATCACGCACTGGAGCGCGCACTGTTCGAGCGCGAGCGGATTTTCCCGATCATGCACCTCGTCGCCATCCGGCGCGCGGTGTACGAGCGCCAGCCATGGATCGCCAACAGCCTGTACGCCGCCTTCGTCGAGTCGAAGCGCATCGCGCGGGCGCGGCTGCGCTATGCCGGCTCGCTCTATGCCATGCTGCCGTGGCTGCAGGATGAGATCGAGGAAATCGACCAGGTTTTTCCCGGCGGCGATCCGTTTCCCTACGGCGTCGAACCAAACCGGCCGACGCTCGAGGCGCTGGTCCGCTACATGGTCGACCAGCACTTCATCGAGAAGCCGATTCCGGTCGAGCAATTGTTCGTGCCGCTGCCGGGCGCGAGCGGGAGCTGATCGCGATGATACGCCGTCATTGCGAGGAGCGAAGCGACGAAGCAATCTAGGAGTCGGTGCACCGGCCCCTGGATTGCTTCGCTTCGCTTCGCTCGCAATGACGAATAAGTCACTGCGATCCGGCGAGGCCGGCGTGCTGCACCACTTTGCCCCAGCGCACGATTTCCGATTTTACGAATGCGCGCAGCGCCGGCACCGGCGGCGTATCGATCGGGATTGTGCCGAGCTTCACGAGTGTCTGCTGCGTGTCTGCCGCCGCGACGATGGCTTTCAGGTCGGCATGCAGCGCGTCCACGGCCGCTTCCGGCGTTGCCGCCGGCGCCACCACCATGACCCATGCCACCGCGTCGAATCCGGGGACGCCGTTCTCGGCGATGGGCGGCACGTCCGGCAGGATGGCGACGCGGGTCGTCGATGACACGCCCAGCGCCCGCACCTTGCCGGCCGCGATCAGCGGCGCTGCCGGCGCCACATCGGACATCAGCACCGGCACGCGGCCGGAGACGACGTCGACGATGGCCTCGGCCGTGCCCTTGTAGGGGATATGGGTCATCTTGGTGCCGGTCATCGCCTGCAGCAATTCCATGTAGAGATGCGGCGGCCCGCCGACGCCGCTCGAGCCGAACAACAACTGACCCGGCTCTTTCTTGGCGAGCGCGACCAGATCGCCGGCGGTGCGCGCCGCGAGCGACGGATTGACGATGAGGACGAACGGCACGCTCGCCACCAGCGCGATCGGCACGAAATCGTCCGCCGGGTCGTACGGCAGCTTCTTGTGCAGCGTCACCTGAATGGCGAGCTGCGTGCTGCTGCCGACCAACAGCGTGTAGCCGTCCGCCGCCGCCTTGGCGACGGAATTGGCGGCGATGACGCCGCCGGCGCCAAGCCGATTCTCCACGAAGAAAGATTGACGGGTGCGCTCGGTGAGTTTTCGCGCCAGGAGCCGCGCAACCAGATCGAGGCCGCCGCCCGCCGCATAAGGCACGACGACGCTGATCGGACGCGTCGGATAGTTTGCTGCGCCTTGTGCGTGGGCGCGCGCCGCCGCCAGCAGCGCCAGCCCGGCCACTGCCTGGCGTCTCGTTGGTCTCGCCGCCATACGATCGATCAGCGCGAGGCCGGCGCAGGCGCTGCCGGCGCGGGGGGCGCCGCGGGAGCGGACGTTTCGCTGACGATTTCCGGCGGCGAGCGCAGCGCCTTGAGCGGATTGACCAGCCCGGCGCCAAACTGCGGGTTGACGCCTTCAGTTCCGAGATGTTTGGCGGTGTCGACCAGAATGGCGCGAATGTCCTCGGGCGTGCGCGACGGCTCTTCCGCCATCAACAAGGCGGCGACGCCGCTGACATGGGCGGTGGCCACCGAGGTGCCGGTCGTGACTTGGACGCCGCCCTCCGGCGCCGGCACGAGGACATTGACGCCGGGCGCCGCGACCGCGACGTAGGAGCCCTGGTTGGCGCCGCTGAACAAACGGTCGTGCTCGTCGGTCGCGGTAACCGCAATGACGTTCGGATCGGCGCCCGGATAAAGCGGCGGCGATGTGGCGCCGGCATTGCCCGCCGCCGCCACGACCAGGATGCCTTTCTCGCGCGCGACCTGCAGCTCCTGCGCCAGCGCCGGGTCCTGCGGTCCGGCAAAGCTCATGTTGATGATCTTGGCGCCGTGCTCGATGGCGTAATCGACACCGCGGATGATGTTCGCCGAGGTTGCCTGCGGCGTTGCGCTGCTGCCGCCGAAGGCGCAGATCGCCAGGATCTTGGCGTCGGGCGCGACGCCGACGAGCCCGCTATGCGAGGCGATGGCGCCCGCCATGCCGGTGCCATGAGGGTCGGGCGGCGCGTTGGCGCCGCAGCCGGCATCGTAAGTGTCGACGATCTGGCCGGCGAAATCGGGTTGTTTGGTGTCGACGCGCGAGTCGATCAGGGCGACGACGACGTCGTCGCCCTTGGTGATGCGGTGCGCGGCGCCGAGGTGAAGTTTGGCGATGACGTATTGGGTCGCATCGCCGCGCTCGGCGACGTTGTCGTGATCTGTGCCGCGACCCGTGCTCGCAAGCTGGGTCAGCCCGTAGGTGTAGTTCGGCTGCGCCGAGGCGTTGACTCCGGCGCCGTCGATCTGGCGGATCACGTCGGCCACCGGCTGTCCATTATTGATGCGGAACGTATAGACGGTGCGGCGCAGCGCGCCGATCGTCTGCTGCGCCGCGATGGTGAGGCCGAAACGGCGAGCGAGCGCGGCGACGTCTTGCGGCGTCCGGTCGCCGCCGAATTGCAACACGAGCTCATTCGACCGGAAACGTGCTTCGCCGACCGGCGGCAGGCCGGTGCCGGGGGGCAGCGGCATGATGCGCATGTCGATCAGGCGCGTGCCCAGCGGTGCGCCGTTGCCGCCTCTGCTGCGGTTGGCGAGACTGCCGAAGCGGCCATTGCCGTTGCCGCCAAACGGACCGGACCGCAACTGGCCGCGCTGCAGCCCGGAGAAAGGACGTCCCATGTTCGGCACGCGCCCTAGTCCGGGGCGCAGTCCGGGCGGCATCATGGCCTGACGCGGCTGCAGACCCAGGGCAGCGCCGTTGGGGCCGCGGGACAGGGCGCCGTTCGGGAGGCGGGACAGGGCGCCGGCGGCGGCCGGGTTGCGCATCTGCGGGCCGAGCGGCGGCCGGACGTTCGCCACGCCGTTGCCGGGCTGCTGATTGTTGGGCCCCAGGCGGCGCCCGAGATTTTGTTGCGGGCCGAAACGCCTCGGCATGGCAAGCGGTCGCGGCGCGACACGCGGATGCTGCTGCACGACACGCTTGGCGGGCGGCTTGTCTTGCTTGGCTTGCGCGGTGGCGTTCGCCCAAACAACAACGCCTACACCGAGCAGACCGACGAACAGCAGTCCGCACCTATTCCACAATGGGGCTGGCATAGCTTTCCCCGGGCTCCCAGGAGTGCGGCCATGCTACCATCGGGAATGCGGCCAAATCTAGGTTTTGATCGCGTGCCGGGGGAATAAACAAACAAAACGCGACGATCTCATCCCTAACGGGCGAACCGCTTGTACGGCCCCCGCAATGCAGCTCTGGCTTGCTCCTCTTGTCGCGGAAATCAGTGATATTGCTCGCAGAAACGGCGACGCGACGTCTAAAATCGCCGCCGGCGGACGCTGTTTTCGCTACTTCGCCGCGACGCCGTCCGCCAGCATGCCGGCGACGGTCTTGATCTCGTTGCGCGCATATCGCGGCAGGCCGGCGCTGATCGAATTGCCGGAATTGAACGAGGAGTGGCCCATCAGCACTTCGGCGGGCACCAGGTTGCGCAGCACCGGGACTTTTTCAAAGTCCTTCTTCTTGTCGAATACGCTGGCGTCGATCGCCAAGGTCATGAACGCGGTGACCACGGTCTTGCCTGGATCGCTCGGGTCGTTCTGGAACACGGCGAGGAATTTGCCGAACTTCATGATCTGGTTGACATAAAAAATATTCTGCTCGAGCACGCCAGAGACCGGCGTGTCGAGGCTGGTCAATTGCCGCAAGCCGGCATCGTCGATCTCGCCGGGCGCGAGCGCGGAGAACTCGCTCTGAAAGTCGATGTGGTCGGAGATCTTCTTGGCGCTCTCGCGCAGCTTGTTGACCAGCATGATGCCGAGCGGGATCTTGCCCTCGAGCTTATAGGTCGACTGGATGCAGATCGACGTGGTCAGCCCAGTGCACCATTTGCGGTCCGGATTCTGATTGCCGGTGCCGGCCTCGTCGGTGAACGGCACCACGCCGGCCGCATCGAGCGCTTTGTGCTTGATTGCCGGATCGATGCGCTCCAAAAAATCGATCGTCACGTCGTGGGAAAGATCCAGGCTTGCGGGGGCGCGGTCGAGCGCGAAGCGGGCCTGCGCCACGTACATGTAGAGCTTCTGCAGCGCCGGCTTCGGGGTGCTGCTGTCGGTCTTGCTGGATTGTGTCTTGTTGGATTCAGTCTTGCCGGCCTGGCTGTCCCCGCCGTCCAGCTTGGTGACGGCCGGCTCGGTATAGGACGGAAACAGCGCCAAAAATTTCTTCTCGGTGGGATGTTTGACCGCCCAATCGGCAAACGACACCAGGGCGAGGTCGGCGGCCGCGGCAACGTCCGGCTTGTCGCTGAACGCGATGGTCGACGGCTTGAGCTGCGCCACCGCGAAATTTCGGGCCGAGGCGACGTCCTCGATGTGGAACGGCGCCGCGCCGGCGGCTCCGCTGGCGGCAAGCAGCACCCAAAGGACGACGGTGTGCCTGATCATCATTGGTAGGCGGGGTTGCTGCTCCACGGCGCATAGAAGCCACGCGCCGAAGGCGGTGGGGCCTGCGGCGGCCGTTGTTGTTGCTGCGGCTGAGCTTGATAGAACGGATTGCCCCAATTGCCAAACAGGCCGCGCGCGAAGGGCTGCGGCTGGTTCGGATAATAGCCGCGGCCCTGGCCGCCATAGCCGTACGAATAGCCGTACTCGCCGTATTGCCCGTCGCCGGTTTCCTGGCTCCGCATGTCGGCCTCTTCGCGCGACAGCATGTGGTACTGCGTGTCGGCGATCCGCCCGTCCGGGCCGATCCGGAAATGCTCGACGAAATTGCCGCGCCCGCCGCCGCGCTCGGGCGTGCCGCTGTAATAGTCGATCGGCAGATCGACCAGTTGGCGCTGCGCCTCGGGGCTGGGGCCGGCGAGCGGCGCCTTGGGGGCAATGCCGTCGGCCCATACGTCGTCGATGATCGGCTGGAAGATCGGCAGCGCCACCCGGGCGCCGTCCACCGCGCCGAGCGAGCGTTTTTTGCCGTTGCCGTTGTCGTAGCCGACCCACACGGCGATCGTCACGTCATTGGTGAAGCCGACGAACCAGCCGTCGACCGAATCCTCGGTGGTGCCGGTCTTGCCGGCCACATAGGGCGACAGCGACGCCACCGCCCGTGCGGTGCCGCGCGCCACCACGCCCTGCAGCATGGTCTTGAGCTGATAGAAGCTGGCGCGGTCGGCGGCGCCGATCATCGGAAACAGCGGCACCTTCGGATATTCGTAAACGGCGTGTCCGTTCTGATCAATCGAATCGATGGCGTGCGGCTGCGGCCGCATGCCTTCGTTGGCGATCGCCGCATAGAATGCGGCGAGGTCGATCATGCGCACCGGTTGGGCGCCGAGGATGAACGGATAATAACGGATGCAATCCGGGTAGATTTTCGCCGCCACCGCGGTGGCACAGACGTCGTCGAGGCTCTGCTCCGGGTCGGCATCGATGCCGCCGTCGAGCAGGTGCGCGGTGACCATGT
Organism: Xanthobacteraceae bacterium; assembly: GCA_030043285.1. Taxonomy (GTDB): domain Bacteria; phylum Pseudomonadota; class Alphaproteobacteria; order Rhizobiales; family Xanthobacteraceae; genus BOG-931. Next base: position 6,072 of record JASHXZ010000233.1, read on the forward strand.
TCACCGAGTTTTCCAAGCCGCGCCGCATCGTGAAAACGCCGCCCGAACTGTAGCCGGCGTTGCGCGGCGACCAATAATCCTCCTCGCGATCCGAGCCATAAGCGACGATGCCCGGATTTTCGCCGATCGGCGGCAAGGTGATCGGATCGTTGGGGATGAGCGTGTTGGGCTGCAAGCCTTTCTGCAGCGCGGTCAGATAGGTGACCGGCTTGATCGCCGATCCGGGTTGGCGCTCTGTCTGCCAGGTGCGATTGAGCTGGCTCAACGGATACGAGAAGCTTCCGGTCATCGCCAGAATGCGGCCGGTCTTGTTTTGCAGGACCAGCGCGGCGCCTTGCACCGTGGGGCGCACGCGGATTTCGGCGCGCGCCGGTGGCAGCGCTTCCGGTTTTTCGTTTTCGCTTCTGGTCCTGGTCCGGGCCGCCCGCGCTCTGCCCTCGATCACGTTGACATAGACCACGTCGTAGAGGCTCAGCCCGCGGTGGATTTGCGACGTGTAGGTGGTCAATGGCGCGACGCGGCCGTCGGGCAGGCCGACCTGGATGGCGCCGTCGCCGCGCCGGCCGCCCTTGCTCAGCACCACGGCGGGCATCCAATGCACGTCATAGAGCGGCAGATGCGCCGCTTGCAGCGCCTGCTGCCAGGCCGGCTTGCTGGAGTCTTTGTTGTCCTTGCCGCCAAGCTTCTGCACCGCGTCGGCGATGTTGGCTTCCGGCCCGTGGAATTGCATGCGGCCCACCGAAATTTCGTACCTGGCCAAGCCTTCCTGCAGTGCGGCTTCGGTCTGGCGCTGCAATTCGGCGTTGATGGTCGAATGCACGGTGTAGGAATCGGCGGTCAGACTGTCGACGCCGTCGGTCTTGGCCTCGCGGCCCAAAAAGTCGGTGAACTGGAAGCCGCTGTCGCGATGCAGCGGCTCGAACGCAATGGGCTTGGGCGGTGAGGCGAGCGCCTGGTCCTTTTGCTCGGCGGTGATGTAGCCGTCGTCCTTCATGCGGTCGAGCACGTAGGTGAGCCGGTCCTTGGCGCGGTCCGGATGGCGGTCGGGGTTATAATAGCTCGGCCCCTTGAGCAGGCCCGCCAGCATGGCGCCCTGGGCGATCGTCAGGTCCTTTGCGGATTTGCCGAAATAGCTGCGCGCCGCCATCTCGATGCCCCACGAGCCGCGGCCGAGATAGGCGGTGTTGAGATAGAGCTGCAGGATGTCGTTCTTGCTGATCGTGTTTTCCAGCCGCGACGCTACGATCATCTCGCGGATCTTGCGCTGGTAGGTCACGTCCTCGCCGACCAAAAGATTCTTCACCACCTGCTGGGTGATGGTCGAGCCGCCCTGCGGCCGCCCCGGGTTGGCGAGATTGCCGATGAAGGCGCGGATGATGCCGTGCTCGTCAATGCCGTGATGCTGATAGAAGTGCTGATCCTCGGCGGCGATGAACGCCTTCTGCACCACGTCGGGCACATCGGAGAGCGTCACCCAGACGCGCCGGTTGCCGGGCTGGAAGACGTCGGCGAAGTGGTTGCCCGCCCCGTCGAGCACCGTGCTCATGGCCGGCAGCTTCTTGCCCTTCAGTTGCGTCGGGTCAGGCAGGTCGGCGGCGGCATCGTTGAAGAAATCGATGACCTTGCCGAGATCGACGACCGGCTTGTCGACCGGCTCGTTCTTGCAGAACTGGTGATATGCGGTGTTCAGGTCGGCGAAGTTGATGCCGTGAAACACTTCCGCGTTGGCGCCGGCCGCCTTGGGATCGTCAAGCGCGGTGGTGATCAGGTCGTCGAGATTGATGGACTCGATGTCGAAGGCATGGCGCATGTGGGCGCAGCCGTCGCGCAGAATTTGCACCACCGCGGCCTGATCGGCGACCGGGTCGAAATGCGTCTTTACCGCCTGCGGCTGGGTCATGACCTCGCTCAGCGCAAGCGCGGTCGCAAAAATCTTGACGAGGATTGGGTCCATCGGGCTGCAGAGCTGGTT
>JASHXZ010000234.1 GCA_030043285.1 Xanthobacteraceae bacterium
CGCGCGGGCGCGGCCCCAACGGCGGGGCACCATGATGGCGCGGCGCCGCCACAGCATGGAGCGACTCGCCAGCCGCGCGGTGCAGATCGGCTTTCTGCTCGTTTTGCTGGCGCTGTGGTACGCGGCGACAAATTTCTGGGGCGTCAATCACCTGCTGCTGCCGAATCCGGTCTCGGTGTTTCATCAGCTCGTCGACGTCCTGAAAACCGGCGAGTTTCTGCCCGACCTGCGCGTCACCGCAACCGAGTTCGTCATCGCGTTCGCGCTGGCGATGACGTCCGGCATGCTGGTCGGTTTCTTCGTCAGCCGCTCGCGCTATTGGATCGCCGTGTTCGAACCGCTGTTCGCCGGCATCTATTCGATACCGATCATCCTGCTGCTGCCGCTTTACGTGCTGTTCTTCGGCCTCGGCCCGGCGTCGAAGATCGCGCTCGGCACGACTATCAGCTTCTTTCCCGTCGTGCTGTCGACCATTGCCGGCTTCGGCAATGTCGACCGAACGCTGGTCACGGCGGCGCGCTCGATGGGCGCCTCAAACTACCACCTGTTCCGCTACGTGCTGGTGCCGGGGGCACTGCCGGTGATTCTCTCAGGACTGCGCATCGGATTTACTGTGGCGCTGCTCGCGATCCTGGGCAGCGAGACCATCGCGTCGCTCGCCGGGCTCGGCCATCACATCGTGCAGCTCGCCGAGAACATGGATATGGCGCGGATGTTCGCCTACATCGTCTTCGTCGTGGCGATCACGGTGCTGCTCAACAGCCTGGTGTCGCATCTCGAAGCGCGCTGGAGGTCGCGCCTCGGATGACGTCGATCCCGTCGAACAGCATGACGACCGGTTCTGCCGCGGGCCGCGATGCAGGGATACTGCCTTCGGCACGGCGCTTTCTGCTGCGCCATCCCGGCGTCATGCGGCTCGGCGTCGTCGTTGTGATGCTGCTCATCTGGGAGATCGCTGCGCGCTTCTTCATGGACCCGCTGTTCATCAGTCCGCCGTCGCGCGTGTTCGCCTCGCTGGGCGGCGTGCTGGACGCCGAAGGCGTGCCGAACGCGTTGCGGCTGACCTTTTTCGAGCTCGCCGTCGGCTTCGCCATTGCGGTTGCGGTTGGCCTGCCGCTCGGACTTGCCATCGGGCTGCAGCCGTTTGCTCGCCGCAGCTTCATGCCGATCGTGCTGTTGATCTACGGCATGCCCAAGATCACCATTCTACCGCTGTTCATCCTGTTCTTCGGCATCGGCCCGGCGGCGAAAATCGCATTCGGCGTGGCGCACGGCATCTTTCCGATCATCGTCACGGTGGTTGCCGGGGTGCAGAACCTCAAGCCGATCCTGCTCATCAGCGCCCGCTCGATGGGCGCGAATCGCTGGCACATCCTGCGCTGGGTGATCTTCCCCCACATGATCCCGAGCTTTTTTGCCGGCATGCGGCTTGGCTTGAGCGGCGTGCTGCTCGGCGTGCTGCTCGCCGAGCTTTACGTCTCCACGGCCGGCATCGGCTATTTCACCACCATGTTCACCGAGAATTTCCAGCCGACCAAGCTGTTCGGCCTGATCGCCATGCTGGCGGCGATGGCTATCGCGCTCAACGAGATCGTGCGCCGCGCCGAGCACCGCTTCAGCCGCTGGCGCTAGGAGAAACGGAAAAAATGGCCAAGCTGAAACTGACCGTCGCCTGCGGCGACTATGAGATCGTCCGCGCGCTCGCCGACGGCACGGTCGAGGCCGACGGCATCGAGCTCACCATGCTCACCGGCATGGGCTCGCGCGAGCGCCATTGGCGCATGGCGCGCAAACGCGAATTCGACGTCTGCGAGGTCAATATCGGCGGCTATCTGATGGGCCGCGACCGCGGCGAAAAGCTGACCGCGATTCCGGTGTTCTTGCACCGGCGCTTCCGTCACGGTTTCGTCTTCGTCAATCGCGATGCCGGCATCCGCACGCCCAAGGACCTGACCGGCAAGAGTATCGGCAGCACCAACTTCCAGCCGGCCTCCAACATCTGGATGCGCGGAATCCTGGAGGAGCATTTTGGCGTGCCGCATCGGCAATGCACCTGGGTGGTGGAGCGCGAAGAGGACGTCGAATTCGCACCCCCGAAAGATCTACGCCTCGTCACGATTGCGCCCGGCAAGCGGCTCGACGTCATGCTGGCCGAGGGCGAAATCCCGGCCATGCTGTCGCCCGATATTCCGCGGCTGTTCTTGGAAGGCGACAAGCGCATTGTGCGGCTGTTCGCCGATTACAAGTCCGTCGAGATCGACTATTTCAGGAAGACCGGCATCTTTCCGATCATGCATGTGACCGCGATCAGGCAGGACATCATCGAGAAATATCCGTGGGTGGCGACCAACCTGGTCAAGGCGTTCGACGCCGCGAAGGCGCGGGCCTACCGCCGCATCGCCAACCCCCGCGTGGTGCCGCTCGCCTGGATCAGGACCGCCTGGGAGGAAGAGCACGCCATTTTGGGCGACGACCCCTGGGCCTACGGCCTCACCGACGCCAACCGCAAGAATCTGCAGACGGTGCAGCGCTATTGCCATCAGCAAGGCTTGATCGAGCGGGTTGAATCGCTCGACGAACTGTTTGCCGACACCGATCTCGGCGACGCCGGCGGCGGCGCGGAGAATATTTGAGGCGCCGATGCCCGCGGCGCCGCCCTGAACGCCCGAGAGCAAGACAAGAGACAAACAAGAGAGCGACATGCCAGAGCTACACAAAGACGACCCGGCCTTCCTCTACTTCCCGACCAACTATCGCTGGTCGATGGGCCTGTTGATCTGCCTCGGCGGTGCGCCGTGGACCGGCGTCGACATCGACGAGGTCAACCGGGTCGGCCGCGCGCTCGTCGACAAAGTCGGCGACGATACGGCGTGGTTCGAAGAATGGAGCCGCATGGGCGAGAAGATCGAAACGCGCGGCCGCGATGCCGAGCGTGCCGGCCACAAGCTCACGGCCGCCTCATGCTTCATCCGCGCCTCGCGCTACTTTCAGACCGGCGAGCGCTTCATTCATCCGCGCTCACAGCGCAGCATGGATATCTACGCCAGATCGGTGGCGCTGTTTAAGGAAGCCGCCGGCATCATCCGCCGGCCGCGCATCGAGCCGGTCGAAATCCCTTATGAGAGCGCGAGCCTGCCGGGACTGCTCGTGCATCCGGACCCGAAAGCGACGCGCGGCCGCCCCGCCCCCGCGATGGTGTTCTTCGATGGCTTCGACGTCACCAAGGAGCTGCAATACGGCTACGGCGTGTCTGACTTGGCGGCACGCGGCGTCGGCTGCCTGATCGTCGATGGCCCAGGCAACGGCGAGAGCGTGCGCTTCCGCAATCTGCCGCTGATCGCCGAGACCGAGCACTACGCCACGCCGGTCTATGAGTATCTCGCCGGCCGCAGCGAGTTCGACGCCAAGCGCATCGGCGTCATGGCTTTGAGTCTCGGCGGCTATTATGCGCCGCGCGCGGCCTCGCTCGAGCAGCGCTTCGCCTGCGCCGTCGCCTGGGGCGCGCAATGGGACTATCACGAAGTCTGGGCGCGCCGGCTTGAAGCGCTCGATTCCGGCAAGGTGCTGTCGCTCTCGGTGCCGCCCGAACATCTGCAATGGGTGCTCGGCGTGTCCGACCGCGCCGCCGCGCTGAAAAAGCTCGAAGGTTTCCGCCTCGACGGCATCGTGCAGAAGATGAGGTGTCCGTTCCTGTTGCTGCACGGCGAAGGCGACGAACAGATTCCACTCGCCACCGCCGAAAAGCTGTTCGCCGCGGTCGGTTCCAAACAGAAGGCCTTGAAGGTTTTCACCCGCGAGGAAGGCGGTTTTCATCACTGTCAGGTGGACAATCCGACCATCGGCGTGCATTACATGTGGGATTGGATCGCCGACGTGCTCAATGCGGGGATGTGATCGATAGATCGTAGAGTAGCAGGGGGCAATCACGCGTCATGGCAAAGGCGGCACGCAAAAGCAAAGCCAAGACCAAAGCCGCGAGCAGAAAGAAGACCAAAGCGGCGGCGACAAATAAGCGCAAAGCCGCGCCCGCGAACAAAGCGGCGCTGTATCTCACCGAAGACGACGTGCAGCGGCTGGTCGGCGTCAAGGACGCGATCGCCACACTCGAAGAGTTGTTCAGCACCTGGTCCGACCCGGCGACCGTCAACTTGCCGCGCCAGCGCGCCCATATCGGCAACGGCAGCTTCAATCTGATGGGCGCCGCCTGCGGTGCCGCGGAAATCTTCGGGCTCAAAGCGTATTACGGCATCGGCGGCGGGCGCTTTCACGTGCTGCTCTATTCGTCGCGCGACGGCAGCCTCAAGGGCATGATCGAGGCCGATCATCTCGGCCGCATACGCACCGGCGCGGCGAGCGGCCTTGCCACCAAGCTGTTGGCCAACCCCGACGCCCGCATCCTCGGCGTGATCGGCGCCGGACGCCAAGCGTTGACCCAGGTCGCCGCCGTGTGCGCGGTGCGCCAGATCGAAACCGTGCGCGTGTTCACCCGCACACCTGAGCATCGCGAGACGTTTGCCAAACAGATCGAGCGCACGTTGCGCGTTACCGCCAAGCCGGCGACATCGGCGGAGGCCGCGATCGGCGACGCCGACGTGGTCATCACCATCACCAAATCGACCGAACCCGTGCTGCGCGCCAACTGGCTCAAATCCGGCGTTCACGTCAACGCCGCCGGCGCCAACGCGGCGGAACGGCGCGAGGTCGATGCCGAGACCGTGCTGCGCGCCACCGTGCGCGCCACCGATCATCTCGCGCAGGCGCGCCTCGAAGCCGGCGAATACCGCGACCTGGTCGCCGCCGGCCGGCTCAAATGGCAGGACGTCGTCGAGCTCGGCGATATTCTCACCGGCAAGGCGCCCGGCCGCCGCGGCCCCGCCGACATTACGCTATTCAAATCGCTCGGCATCGCGCTCGAAGACATCGCCTTTGCGGATCTGATCATCCGCCGCGCCCACCAGCAGGGCGTCGGCCGGGCGATGCCGTAAGCGAAATTACGTTTCATGTGCCAAAAATTGCGTCGTTTTGGTCGCGGGCGCTCCTGGCCAAACTGTGCTAGGACGCCTTTCCGACAACCAGCAAAAACGTCAACAATGTTTACCTAATTAGGGAGGAACACGATGGCTCGAATTCATCGGCGAAAATTTCTCAAGCTGTCGGCTGCCGGCGCGGCCGGCGGCCTTGCGGGCATTCTCGCAACCGGGCGCGCACCGGCTTACGCGCAAGGCACCACGGTGCATTGGCTGCGCTGGAACGACTTCGTTCCCAGCTCCGACAAGGTCCTGCGCGAGCAAATCATCCCGCAGGCCGCCAAGGATCTCGGCATCACGCTCAACATCGAGATGATCAACGGCAACGACATCCAGGCCCGCACCACCGCGGCGATCCAGTCGGGCACCGGCCCGGACGTGATCTGCGCGCTCAACAACTGGCCGCAGCTTTATGCCGCCAGCGTTGCCGAGGTCACCGACATCACCGAGGCGATCGGCAAGGCCCAGGGCGGCTTTTATGCGGAATCGACCGCGGTCGCCAACGACGGCAAGCGGTGGCTCGGCGTGCCGTGGTGCATCGTCGGCGCCGAGAACTCCTATCGCAAATCGTGGTTCGAGGCGGTCGGCGCCACCAAATTTCCCGAGACCTGGGACGAGTACCGCGCCGTCGGCAAGAAGCTGAAGGCCAAAGGCCAACCGATCGGCCAGACGCTGGGCCACAGTTTCGGCGATCCGCCGACCTTCTGGTATCCGTTCCTGTGGTCGTTCGGCGGCGCCGAGGTCGACCAGAGCGGCAAGAAAGTGGTGCTCGACAGCAAACAAACGCTCGAATCGGTCAAGTACGCGGTGGGGTTCTGGAAGGATTGCTGCGACGAGGGCGGTCTGGCCTGGGACGATTCCAGCAACAACCGCGCCTTCCTCGCCGGCACGATCTCGTCGACGCTCAACGGCGCCTCGATCTACCTGTTGGCCAAACGCGAGCCGGACAAATACCAGACCGAAAAGGGCACCCCGCTCTACCAGGACATCCTGCACGGCAGGCTGCCCAAGGGGCCGGCCGGGCAATTCTCCTATCAGCTGCCGATGACCAACATGCTGATGGGCTATTCGAAGCAGCAAGACGCCGCCAAGAAGTTCCTGGCCTGGATTACCTCCAAGCCGGTCTATCAGGCCTGGTTCGATTCGCAGGGCGGCTACTCGGTCGGCGCCACGACATCCTGGGAGCAGGACCCGATCTGGAAAAAGGATCCGGTCATGGCGCCGTTCCGCGACGTCGGTCGCGGCGCCCACTTCCCGGGCTATCCCGGACCCGCCAACCGCAACGCCGCAGAGGTGTTGAGCAAGTACATCATCATCGACATGTATGCCAAAGCGGTCCAAGGCATGGCGGCCGAAGATGCGGTCAAATGGGCTTCGGGCGAACTGCAGAAGATTTACACCTGAGCCCGCTGCCGGCGATTAAAGCCGTGCTATGATCCGGCACGGCTTGCGCATAGTGATCGCGCCTCCCGCCTGACCAGGCGGGAGGACGCGCCCGGCGCAAGGCCGCGGAGGAATAGGCGATGGCCGTAAGCGACGTCATCAGCCAACGCGCCTATGTGGCGGCGCCGCGCCGCAGCGCGGCGACCCGGCTGCTCGAGGACGAACGCTGGCTCGCCGCCGCGCTGCTATTGCCGACGGTTATTCTGCTCGGCCTGTTCATCGCCTACCCGTTCGCCGAGGGCGTGTGGCTGTCCGTCACCGACGCCCGCGTCGGCATCCCCGGCCATTTCGTCGGCCTCGCAAATTTCACTGCTTTGCTGCACGACAGCATCTTCCGTGTCGCGGTGTGGAATACGTTCGTCTACACCGCGGTGGCGACGGTCTTTAAGCTCGCACTCGGCCTTTGGCTGGCGCTGCTGCTCAACCGGCATTTCCGCGGCAAGGCATTCACCCGCGCCTTCGTGCTGCTGCCGTTCATCATTCCGACGGTGCTGTCGACGTTTGCCTGGAAGTGGATGTTCGATCCGACCTTCAGCGTCATCAACTGGAGCCTGTTCCAGCTCGGCCTCATCCATAGCCGCATCAACTGGCTCGGCGATCCAAGCCTGGCGCTCATTTCGGTGATCATCGTCAATGTCTGGCGCGGCGTGCCGTTTTACGCGATCAGCCTGCTCGCCGGGCTGCAGACCATCAATCCGGAGCTGCAGGAGGCTGCCGCCATCGATGGCGCGAGGCCATGGCAACGCTTCTGGCACGTCACCTGGCCGCTCCTTTTGCCCGTCACCATGGTGGTGGTGCTGTTTTCGGTGATCCAAACCTTCGCCGATTTTCAGCTCGTCTATGTGCTCACCGGCGGCGGCCCCGCCAACGCCACCCAGCTGTTCGCGACTTACGCCTATCAGATCGGCGTCGGCACCGGGCTCTTGAGCGAGGGCGCGGCGGTTTCGCTCGCCATGTTCCCGTTCCTGCTCATCATCGTGGTCGTGCAGCTCCTCTATATCCGCCGGGTCGAGGTGCACTGAGCCATGATCGAAGGCGCGAAGTGGCGGCGTTGGGTCTACTTCTACGTTCCGCTAGGCCTGTTCATTTTCTGGCTGCTGTTCCCGTTCTACTGGATGTTGGTGACGTCGGTTCGGCCGGACCGGGAGCTGTACCGGCCGTGGATGGCGCCGAATTACGCGCCGTTCTGGACCGCACACCCGACCCTGGTCCACGTCACCGATCTGCTGACGCAGACGCTGTTCATTCGCTGGATGGCGAACACGCTGTTCATCGCCATCGTGTCGACCTTGATCTCGCTGTTCTGCGGGCTCCTTGCCGGTTACGCGCTGTCGCGGCTGAAGTTTCCCGGCGGCGGCGCTCTGGGCACCGGCATCTTCATCACTTACCTGGTGCCGCAGACGCTGTTGTTCATTCCGCTCGCCAACATCATCCGCAATTTCAACCTCGGCGACACGCCGTGGGCGCTGATCCTGACCTATCCGACGTTTCTGATCCCGTTCTGCACCTGGCTGTTGATGGGGTACTTCAAGGCAATCCCGCGCGAGCTCGAAGAATGCGCGCGCATCGACGGCGCGACGCGCTGGAAGGCCATGCTCTACATTATCTTTCCGATCGCGGTGCCGGGCATTTTGTCCGCCGGCATTTTCGCCTTCACGCTGTCGTGGAACGAGTTCATCTACGCGCTGGTGTTTCTATCGTCGGCCGAGCAGAAGACCGTGTCGGTCGGCGTCACCTCGGAGCTGGTGCGCGGCGACGTGTTCTACTGGGGCCAGCTGATGGCCGGGGCGCTGCTTGGCTCGGTCCCGGTCGCCTTCATCTATTCGTTCTTTGTCGAGCACTACGTCGCCGGCCTTACCGGCTCGGTGAAGGGATGATCCGGCAACGGTAATGCCATCACGGTGAAGACGTAACGGTGAAGATATGGCCCGCGTGCTGCTGCGCAACCTCAACAAATTCTATGATGACGTTCACGCGGTGAAGAACGTCAATCTGGAAATCCGCGACAAGGAATTCGTGGTGCTGGTCGGCCCCTCCGGCTGCGGCAAGACCACGAGCTTGCGGATGGTGGCGGGCCTGGAATCGATCTCGTCCGGCCAGGTGCTGATCGGCGACACGGTAGTCAACGATCTCGCGCCGATGGACCGCGACATCGCCATGGTGTTCCAGAACTACGCGCTCTATCCGCACATGAGCGTGTACGACAACATGGCGTTCGGCCTGAAGATGCGCAAAGTCGATCGCGGCGACATCCGCAAGCGCGTGCAGGAGGCCGCCGACATTCTCGGCATCCAGGATCTCCTGCAGCGCAAGCCGCGGCAATTATCCGGCGGGCAGCGCCAGCGCGTCGCGCTCGGCCGCGCCATCGTCCGCCATCCGCAGGTGTTTTTGTTCGACGAGCCGTTGTCCAACCTCGACGCCAAGCTGCGCGTGCAGATGCGCGTCGAACTAAAGAAGCTGCACAATAGGCTCAACACCACCGCGGTCTACGTCACCCACGACCAGGTCGAGGCGATGACGCTCGGCGATCGCGTCGTGGTGATGCGCGGCGGCGTGGTGCAGCAGGTCGGCGAGCCGCTCGAACTCTACAATGCGCCGGTCAACCGCTTCGTCGCCGGCTTCATCGGCTCGCCGGCGATGAATTTCGCCCCGGCGCGGCTGCGCGACGGCGACGGCAAGCTGCACGCCGAGGCGTCCGGCTTCGGCCTTGAATTGCCGGCCGAAATCGCCGCGCGGCTGCGGCCTCATACCGGCCACGACGTGATCGTCGGCGTGCGGCCGGAGGATCTCCAGGTCGCCAACGGCAGCGCGCCTCCCGGCCTATGCTTCGATGCCATGGTCGAAGTGGTGGAGCGGCTCGGCGCGGAAATCCTGCTCGACCTCCAAGTCGGCCAGCAGACCATGGTGGCCTCGGTCGAGCCGAGCGTCACCGCCAAACACGGCGACAAGCTCCGCTTCGCGCTCAACCCCGAGCGGCTGCATTTCTTCGACGCGACGTCGGAAGCGGCGATTTGATTGCAACAAACAAGCTTCATCGCGCCGTTTCTGTGATCGGCAGAAATCAACCTATCACACCACCTCCGCCGACTTGGGCCTATGGCCGCTGACCTCGGACGCGGCGTGGGGATGCAGGGTCCAGCCGTAGAACAGGCTCGACAGCACCATCATGGTGGCGACGCCGAACGCCACGATGAAGTCTGCGGTGCCGAGATTCGAAGTGCCGCGCCAGACGAGCGACAGGTGCAACACCGCCGCCACGGCCGAGATGCCGAAACCGCGGCTCAATTGCTGGGTCATGCTGGCGACGCTGGTGGCCGTGCTCATCAGCGGCTGCGGCACGTCGGTGTAGGTCATGGCCTGGGTCGCGGTGAACTGCAGCGACTGGAAAAAGCCGGCGAGCAGCAGCAGGCCGAAGATCAGCTCCCTGGAAAAGTGCGCGTTGAAGAACGCGCACATCGCGATGGTGCCGGCGCTGATCAAACCGTTGCCAATGATCACGTTGCGGAAGCCGAAGCGCCTGATGATCGGGCGCGCGGTGAGCTTCATCGACAGCGAACCGGCTGCGGTGGCGAACGTGATGGTGCCGGACGCAAAGGCCGACATCCCGAACACGACTTGCAGCAGGAGCGGCAGCAGGAACACCAACGTGCCGGCGCCGGAGCGAAACAGCGAGCCGCCGTAGATCGCCGCCTGGAACGTCGGGATGCGGAACACCGAAATGTCGAGCAGCGGATGCTCGGCGCGGCGCAGATGGCGCAGCGCCAGCGCGCCGAAAACGAAGCCGAGCGGCAGCAGCACGAATGCCTGCGTGAGATCACCCCGGCCGCGGCCGATCGCCTCGATGCCATACATGAAGCAGAACGCCGTCAGGCCGGTGAGAAGAAAACCGATCCAGTCGAACGGCCGCGGATTGTCCTCCCTGGGGTTATCGAAGAACACGCTCACCAAGAGGATGCCAAGGAGCCCGAGCGGCACGTTGACCAAAAAGATCCAGCGCCAGGAGAAATACGTGGTGATGAAGCCGCCGATCGGCGGGCCCAGAACCGGGCCGAGCTGCGCCGGCACCTGCAGGTAGGCCATGGTGGCGATCAGCGCCGTCTTCTCGACGCTGCGGAACAGAACCAGCCGGCCGACCGGCACCATCATGGCGCCGCCGAAACCCTGCAGCACCCGCGCAGCGGTCAGTTCGATCAGATTGCCGGACAGGCCGCACAGGATCGAGCCGAGCGTGAACAACGCGATGGCGGCGCGAAAGATGGTGCGACCGCCGAAACGGTCAGCCGCCCAGCCGCTGACCGGAACGAAGATCGCGAGACTGAGCAGATAGGCGGTGACGGCTACGCTCAGCCGCACCGGATCGGCATGCAGCGACACCGCCATCTGCGGCAGCGCCGTGGTGATGACGGTCGAATCGATCTGCTGCATGATGATCGCCGAGCCGACGATCATCGCCACGATTTTGGGTTGGGCTCGCGAAGACATGCGCCTAAAGGGAACCGGTTGGCGCTGTCATAGCATCAGCCGTGCCACTGTGCTCTGCGAAAGCCGGGCAGCCGCCACGCGGTGTAGCGGCGACGGCGCAACATCGTTCCGGATTTCCGTAGCTTTGTTTCCCTCACCCTGAGAGCTTGTGAGCCTATGGGGCGGGCGTGGGGGTATGCTTGCGCGTTGCGAGCGTTAGAGGCTGGGTGAGTCTGGTATGTGGGGTCCGGTTGATTGGGAGGAGTTGTTATCCGGCTGCGGCAAGCAGTCGGTGACCGGCAAGAATGTTGTTTGCGAGAGCGAACCAGCGCAGCACCGCGAGGACCTTCTCGCA
>JASHXZ010000235.1 GCA_030043285.1 Xanthobacteraceae bacterium
GGCAGGATTTAGTCGCGGCAGCCGGCCACACGGTTCAAGCGACCTAAGTGTCGGCCCCGATTCCGGCTGCGAAATGCGCTGCAATATCGTTGTCGCTGAGCGCGGTGTAATACAGCGCCACCGACTGGATCCAGCCCTGGAAAGGCGTCTGCGGGCCACTGGTGCCGTTGACCTTCGGCGACGTACGCGGCGGCAGCTGAGGCGAACCGGCACCGATGAAGAACGTCACCGAACTGGCCGCGGGATCGACTGCGGCGTAAGTCAGTCCGGCCGGCTGTGGCGAGGACGCGTTGGGCCAAACCGGCGTCGGTGCCGCCGACGAATCACTATCTGGGTTTACCCAGAGGGTGAACTCGTTCGTGGAGCTGTTGAACCTCACCGCTATATACATCAACGAAAAGGCACCATCATTGGCGACGGCGGCCACCCCGGTCTTCACTATCTGAAGCATAGACCCGTTTCCGACGGTGAGCTCCCATTCGTTCGCCGTATTAAGATAGACCGCAAAGCCTGTGCCGGTAGTTTGTCCAGCAAACACGGTCCACTGGAATCCCATCTGGCTCACTTTCCATTTGGGCAGCACCCAGGCTTCGAGGGTAAAGTCAGCCAAACTAGGCGAATCCGGCGCCCACGGAATGCTGACGTAACCGCCTTCGAAGTCGACGCAGGCTGGCAGATTCAAGCTTCCGGTCGTCGCCGCATCGCCGGGCACAATCGAAGTCTGGTGCAAAAGCAGGCCGGTATTGACCTGGCCGGCGACAGCCGTTGGATCGGCAATCTGAGGAATTGTGCTCCCGGACGGATAAGCCGGCGGAATCAAATAACTGCCGATATGACCGTTATTGGTAAGATCGGCTGCGGCGGCAATGCTGGTGCTGCCCTGGGGCGGCGGAGGAAACAACGGCGGCAGCTGCGAACCTAAGACATCGCTCAGCGGCCAATAGGCGACCATGCTTGTTTCGGTGGTGAGAATGACGTTGCTGTAAGGCTCGCTGTAGCCACCGGTGGTCGGCGGAAAGCAGCCGACGAAGCACAGCGACCAGACGACCGCCAGCAGACCGATCGGAGCCAACAACAACAGCGTGGCGCTCATGCTCCGTGTGCCCCCCGGCACGGTTGAGCAAGGACGACTAATGGGTGTTAAAATCTAAGGTTGGGCGTAACATCGGAAGGGAAACCTGTCAACGCGGACCGCGCCGTCGAAGTGGAGAAGTGTTATGTTTCAACGAACGACAATACCAGCAAGCCGACACCACCAACGATTGCGGCATCGGCCAAATTGAATGGCGGCCAGCGGCCGACGACGATGAAATCGACGATCGCTCCGTGGCGCAATCGATCGGCAAGATTGCCGGCGGCTCCGCCCAAGGCGGCGCCGCTGCCGATGGCGCTCGGCATGTTTTGGGGGATCACTCCGGCTTGCAACAGCGCCGCAACGATGACCGCCGAAGCGGTCCAAAGCCCGAGCAGCACCCCGGCCGGCAAGGTGGAGACCGGCAAGACGCGCCGGGTCAAATGCCGACGGATGGACAAAAATCCCCTCTTGGAGTCCGCCGCCCAGGCGCGCGACAAAATGAAGGCTTTGCTGGCCTGATCGGCCGCGATCACGCTCGCGGCGGTGGCTATTGCAATCAACATCAGCTTATCATTCCTCGGCTGCGCGTTGCTTTTCGTGGCGCCGCGCGCGAATAAACTGGTAACCACACAACCTGCCAGCTAGATTATCTCACCGTATGAACCGAACAACCTTGCTGTGCGACTTATAGCTGAACGTACTGCCCTGCAGCGGATGACCGATGCGTAGGATCCTTGTCAGCTGGCGCGGATGGAATCTCTACAGCTATCCGACCATGCTCTATATCGGCATGGTGTGCGGTATCTTTGTTGCCGCCTGGGTTGCCGGACGCTCCGGGCTCGACCCCGAGCGCTTCGTGCTGGCGACCGTCGTCTTGTCGCCGCTGACCCTGATCGGGGCGCGGCTGTTTTTCGTCGCCAGCCACTGGGATTTTTTTCGAAACAATCGCACGCGCATTTGGCGCCGCTCGGAAGGCGGCATGGCGATGTATGGCGGCTTGCTGGCGGCGCTGCCGCTCTCGATTCCGCTGTTGCGCGTCATGGACCTGTCGTTCGCCAAATTCTGGGACGCCTCGACCTTCGCCATGCTGGTCGGCATGATCTTCACCCGGTTCGGCTGCCTGTTGAACGGCTGCTGCTCGGGTCGTCCGTCGGCATCCTGGCTTGCCCTCAATCTCCCCGATTGCCGCGGCATTTGGCGGCGACGCGTGCCGACCCAATTGCTGGAAGCCGCATGGGCCGCGGTGCTGCTGACCGCCGCATTCGCCCTGCGCGGGCACCAGCCCTTCGATGGCGCGATTTTCTGTTCGGCCGTGCTCGCTTACGCAATCGGCCGCACCTTTTTGCAGACATTGCGCGACGACCGGCTGGTACGTGACTCGGGCATCATCCGGCTTACGTCCGTGATGTTGGCCTTGGCGGGGCTGGTCGGAATGGGTGTCGCCTGGACCTGGTAGGTTTTCGGCGCGGCGGCGTAGCGGCCGGGCAAATCGAGGAGCCGGAAGTGAACGCACCGCAGCGGCCATATCGGGCTTATTCGCCCCGTCCAATCACGCGCGACCAACGCGACGGTATCGAGATCCTGTTTGGCGGCCTGCACTGGCGCGCCGAAAAATTGATCCAGGCGATGTTCGAAAATCTCGGCTATCGCGCGCGGCCGCTGCCGACCGCCACGCGCGACGATCTCCTCCTTGGCCGTGAACTCGCCGATATCGGCCAATGCTGCCCGACAAGCTTCACGACCGGCAATCTGGCGCAATTCCTCGGCGGCGAAGCCAAACGCATCGGCCCCGACAAGGTCGCCGAAAAATACGTTTACCTGACGGCCGGCGCCTGCGGCGCCTGTCGCTTCGGCCAATACCATCAGAGCTACGAACTGGCGCTGCGCAATCTCGGTCTGGACGCGTTCCGGCTGTTTCTCATGGAGCAGACCAAGCTCGATCAGGGTGCCTTCGCCGGCGGCGGCATCGAGATCGGCATGCCGCTGACGATGGGCGCCGTGTGGGCGGTGTTGTGCGCGGATGCGGTGCAAGGCCTCGAATATCGCACCAGGCCCTACGAGATACACAAGGGCGAGACCGACCGTGTGGTGCGCGAGTGCATCGACGAGCTGGCCGAGGTGTTTCGCCGGCGGCCGCGGCGCGGCAAGAAATCAGGATCGCTGCTCTGGCACTTGGCGACGCCTTACTTCGTCCGCGCGCTGCGCGATGTGCTGCGCAAATTCGCGGCCATCGAGGTCGACAAGCTGCAGCCCAAGCCGCTGGTCAAGATCACCGGGGAATTTTATCTGCAGACCGTCGAGGGCGATCCCAACTACAACATTCATCGCTGGCTCGAAGCTGAAGGTGCCGAAGTCGCGCCGGCGCCGATCGTGGTCTGGCTCGATTATCTGTTCCGCGTCCATATCCAAGGGCTCGAGGAGTACGTCGGCATCGACCGCATGGCGCGTTTCAAGCTCGCGCGCGCCCGGCTGCTGCAGAAGGCGCTTGGCTGGACCTATAACCGCATGCGGTCCGCCCTTGGCGATATCCCGCACGAAATACCCGACCAGTACGAGCTGCGCCGCCTCGCTGCGCCGTATTTCCATCACCGGCTTTCAGGCGGCGAGGGCGACATGTTGGTCGGCAAGGCGCTGTGGGCGCATCGGCACAAGAAGGCGCACATGATCTGCGAATTGTCGCCCTATGCCTGCATGCCGAACACGATGAGCGTCGGCGCCATGGCGGGCGTGGTCGGCAAGCATCCGGATCTGTTGTACGCGCCGCTTGAAATCAAAGGCGATGCCGAAGTCCATGCGCTGTCGCGCTGCCAGATGATCCTCACCGAGGCCAAGAAGCGGGCCAAGAACGAATTCGACGCGACGCTCGCGCAGGCGGGCCTGACATTGGACGCGGCCAGGACGCGCCGCGACGCCCGCCCCGCGATGCGCAAGGCGAGCTACCGGGTTGTGCCCGCCGGCCACATCGGAACCGCGGCAAATCTCGTCGCGGCTCTCGCCTGAGGCGCTCAAGGCATAGGAGAAGATCGTTTATGGGCGTTGGGCGTCAAACTGCAAATTATTCAGATGATACAGGGGATGGTCTCCTCGAAAGGGCCGACGTGCTAGATTTGGAAATCGGCGTGACGTAAGTTCGCAACCGTCAAATCTGAACTCCCTCGAGAATGGATGCCTCATCAAATGGACAACGACAGCAACGCTTGGAACGGCAGCGCTAATCAGCCCGATCAAGCCAAGCAGATTGCCGATATTGTCTCATCCTTGCTGGGTGTGGATGTCGAAAAGATCGACCTAGATCAAGATTTGTTCGCGCTTGGAGCGCACTCCCTCATGCTAGTTAAATTAGTTCTTGAAATTGAAAGGATGCCGGGGGGAATGCGCATACCGTTAGATAGGATATTTCGAATGGGGCCATACCTAAGTGTAAGAAATATCGCGAGATTATTAGCTGATCCTGTTGGCGTGTAATATCATGCTTACGGGTTTTCTATCTGCAGTAACTCTTATTGTAGGATGGATTCTTGGTCTTATTTCTTCGTATTTCATCCACAGACAAAACATCAACATGAAGATAATAGACCAATATTTCGAGGCGAGAAAAATCATAGCTAAAGAGATTGCTCCTTTAACGAACATTGATCTAGCAAAGGTGTGGACTAAAGATGAATTAAGCTCTTATATGAGCCGGGTCTCAAGTCTTTATTACGAGCATTATGACTTGCTGCCGACCCAAGTACTGGAAGCCTTAATGCTGTTGGAAATCTGCCTCGGCGACCCACATGCCGGCCCCGTCATTATTCGCGATGGAAATGTCGATAGGATGACGGCGCAAGAGACGGTGGCCTTCGTCACTGATCTTACGCATTTTCAGAACACGTGTACCGCAATTTGTTTGTCATTGCAGTCGAGTGCGAATTGGGTTCGCGGTAATCAGTCGATTAAACTTCAAGGCCGCAATGTGCTCCACGCTATGAACCGGTTTTCTTCTGTCAATGCCATGTACTCACTGAAAAGGAATCTGAGGCGACGAAAGGTCAGAGCACGGGAACTGGGACTGACAGCCCGCCAAGGCGCGACGACTGAGATTTCTGCGTAGATTTCTGGTCGGACAAGTGCCAATAAGACTCTTAAACTCATGATGAGCGCGCGAATGAAAATCCTCGGCATCGACGTAGGCTCGACGACCGTCAAAGGCGTCCTGATCGAGAACGATCGGACGCTCTGGCAAGCCTATCGCCGCCACCACACCAAGCAGGCGGAGACCGTGCTCGAATTCCTTGAGCAGATGGAGAACGAGCACGCCCTACAGCCGGGACGCGACGCCATTCTGTTTACGGGTTCGGGCAGCGGCTTCATCGCCCCGCTGGTCGGCGGCCGCTTCATTCAGGAAGTCGTTGCGGTTGCGGCGGCCGTCGAGCGTTTTCATCCTCAGGTGAGCTTCGTCTCCGAGATCGGCGGCGAGGACATGAAGACGATCTTCTTCACCACCTCGACCAACGGCAAGAGCAAACAGGTCTACATGCAGTCGGCCTGCAGCGGCGGCACCGGAACGTTCATCGAGAAGACCGCGCGCAAACTGAACGTCACGCCGGAAAACCTGGCGCAGATGAATACCGACGGCTTGGCGCTGCACAAGATCAGCTCGAAATGCGGGATTTTCGCCGAAGCCGACGCCAACACGCTCATCAAGGGCGGCGTGGCCGTCGAGGAGATAATGGCCAGCCTGTTCGAAGCTGTCGTCTACCAGAACCTCGCGACGCTGACCAAGGGCAACACACCGATACCCGAAGTGTTGTTGCTCGGCGGCCCCAACCTGTTCTTCAAGGGTTTGCAGCAGGCTTGGCGTCGCAATCTCACCGCGCTCTGGGCGGAGCGGCAGATCAGCTCCAGCCAGGATGCGGGCGCGTTGATCCACATCCCGGCTGAAGCCTTGTACTATGCGAGCCTCGGCTGCATCGAGATCGCCAAACACGACGGCGGCTCGCCGTCTCATTATTCCGGCACCGCCGAACTGCGCCGCTGGATCGAGCACGGCCAACACGAAGAGAAGGCCAAGCAGGGCGGCAAAGCTTTGGTGTCGGGCGACGCCGAGCGCGACGCGTTCCTGAGCAAATATGCGGTGGCGCGACCTGCCGTCGCTGCGCAGCCGGAACGATCCACCCCGCATGCGAGCGATCGCGCGACGATTCCGGTGTCGGTCGGCTGCGATTTCGGCAGCACGACCGCCAAGGCCGTCGTTCTGGCGGCCGATAAAGCGCTCCTGTTTACCTGCTACGCGCTCTCCCGCGGCAATCCGATCGAGGACGCCAAGGATCTGTTTCGGCAGATCCGGCAGGCCGGGTTCGAGACCATTGGCGGGCTCGCGCTCACCGGCTACGGCAAGGATTTGTTGAACGACATTCTCGGCGCCGACGTCGGCGTGGTCGAGACGGTGGCGCACGCGCGCGCCGCGCTGCATTTTTTCCCTGACGCCGACGTGATCTGCGACGTCGGCGGCTGCGACGTCAAAGTCATGATCCTGCGCAACGGGGCCGTGGCCGACTTCCGCCTCAACTCACAATGCTCGTCGGGCAACGGCGCTTTTCTCCAAGGCGTGGCGGAGCGCTACAACGTGCCGCTCGAGGATTATGCCGACCACGCGTTTCGCGCCAAATCGTTGCCGCAGCTCGCCATGGGGTGCGGCGTCTTCCTGCAATCCGACATCGTCAATCAGCAGCGCAAGGGCTGGTCGGCCGACGAGATCATGGCTTCTCTCGCCGCGGTGCTGCCGCTCAATGTGTGGGTCTATGCCTGCCAGCTGCAGAACCTGCGCGCAGTCGGGCGGAAATTCGTGCTGCAGGGCGGCACGCACCGCAATGCCGCCGTGGTCAAGGCCCAGGTCGATTTCATCACCAGCAAGGTGCCGGACGCCGAGATAGTGATTCACCCTTATTCCGGCGAAGCGGGCGCGATCGGCGCCGCGTTATGCGCGGCCGATGTGGCGGGCAGCGAAAGCCGGTTTCGCGGCTTTGCCGCCGTCGAAGCGCTCACGTACCGGACCACGACCAACGATCACACGGTCTGCCATTGGTGCAGCTGCAACTGCAAGCGCACGTTCATCGATGTGCAGCTGCCCGGCGCTGCGGGGCGGCCATGGAGCAAAATTCCCGTCCCCGACGGCTGGG
>JASHXZ010000236.1 GCA_030043285.1 Xanthobacteraceae bacterium
GCATCAAGACGACGCCGCCACCTTTGCCGTTGCCCCGCGGCACAGCGAGGAAAGCCGGCAGTCCTCCCGCGCAGCGGAACTCTTTGGTCACGATCTCACTCACGCGTTCTCCCTTCCTTGCGGCGCAGTTGCGCGCGGCGCTGCAATGCTAGAGCCGGCAAAGTTCCATTCCAATGCGCAAATAGCGGGGATTTCGCCGCTTAAGGGCGTTCGCTCTCGAACTCTTGCCACAATAACCCGTCACTCTTCTCTGTGATTGAGGGAAGAGAGGTCACTCAGACATGACATGGCGGACCATTCTGGCCGGCGCGCTGGCGTCGGCATTCTTTGGCGTTTTGACGTCGTCGATGGCCTCGGCCGAGGTGCGAATTGGCGGCGATCCGGGCGGCGAAGTTTCCTCGTACATCCAAAAATACGAGCAAATTCGCGAGTCCGGCGAGCGGGTCGTCATCGACGGTCCCTGTCTCTCTGCATGCACGCTGGTGACGGGAATCGTTCCGCGCGACCACATCTGTGTCACTGAGCGTGCGGTGCTCGGCTTCCATGCGGCCTCGTACTACGACGATGTGTCGCGCTCACTGGTGCCGACGCGCCGAGGCAGCCGCTTGGTGATGAGCTTTTATCCGCCTCAGATCCGCCGTTGGATCGGTCGTCACGGCGGCCTTACGCCGCATCTGATCAGGCTGGGCGGCCGCGAACTCGCCTCGCTCTACAATACCTGCCGCTGAGCTGCTCGGCGCAACGAGCCAACGGCCGCCGGAGCCTGACTTCGGCGGCCCTTGGTTGGTTGTCGTTTGCCGAGTTGTCGTTTGTCGGGTTTGGGACTATCTAGGGTCCATGTCCCAGGTTATCGCAACGCGAACGTTCTTGCCACCGTTGTTGGCGGCCGGCGGTGCGGTGACGGTCGTGCTGGCCGGCACGATCGTGCTCTGGGCTCATTACGGCACGGCGGTGTTTTTCGAAACCATACGCGCCGGCTTCATCGCGTGCTTCGGCTAAGATGAGCGAAGCAGCAGATACCAAGGCGCCTCGCGTCGTCGTTTTGCTGGCCGCGTTCTTGGCCGGCCTCGCCGTCATTCTGGGCGCCATCTTCGTTGTCGGCGGGCTGTCGCCGACGCCTGGGCGCGGCACCATCGCGATCGGCGGGCCGTTCCACCTCACCGACCAAAACGGCAAGCCATTCAGCGACCAGGACATGAAGGGCAAGCCGTATCTCGTGTTCTTCGGCTATACCCACTGCCCCGATATTTGCCCGACCACCCTGTTCGAAATGTCGCAGCTGATGGGCAAGCTCGGCCCGGACGCCGACCGTGTCGGCGCGCTGTTCATCACGGTGGATCCTGACCGGGATACGACGGCGGTGCTGAAGGATTACCTGGCGAGCTTCGATCCGCATCTGCGCGGACTGACCGGATCGCCGCCGGCCGTCGAACAGGCCATCAAGGATTACCGGGTCTATGCCAAAAAGGTGCCGCTGCAGGGCGGTGATTACACCATGGACCACACGGCCCTGGTCTATCTCATGGACAAGGACGGCCGTTTTGTCGCGCCATTCGATATGCAACGGACGGCGGATATCGAAGCCGCCGAGGTGCGGCGGTACTTTTAACCATGAGTGGAACGGGCAAGCGGGCACCCGTTAGCCAAAAGGTTGTCTTTTCGGCCAAAACGCGTGAAAGCCATGCGTTTACTGGGATTTGGGGATATCAAAAGGTTGTGTATAGCTCTCTGGTAGAACCCTAAGCGGTCTGCTAAGAAGAATCGGTGGCAAAGGAGTATTGATAATGGGCGGCAAAAGGGCAAACAACGTTGACGTAGCAGTTGGTCACCGCATCCGGCTGTTTCGTCTCAATGCTGGGTTGTCCCAGACCGAGCTTGCGGACCAGATCGGCGTCACGTTCCAGCAGGTCCAGAAGTACGAAAAGGGTGTCAATCGCGTGGGGGCGGGCCGTCTAACTCAGATCGCTTCGGCCCTAAACGTGCCAATCACGGCCTTTTTCGAGGGCATGACCGCCGGTGCGAAGAGCCGGTCGGAAGCGGATTCGCTCGCCGAACTGATGACGGCGCCGCGGGCCTTCAAGCTTCTCGACGCCTTTTCCGAGATCACCGATCCGGCACTGCAGACCGTGATTTTGTCTCTGGTGCAGTCGATCAGCTCTCGGCGGTCCGGGACGCACAAATAGTTCCGTCCGCGTTCTCTGCGCGACTGACAGCTCGCCATAGAGGCGAGGGCGCCGCCGCATAGCCGCACAAGCTTATGTCGACCATATGACATAAGGGTTGAGCTGCCCGACTTCTCACCAGATTTCTGCCGGGTGAGCTCGCTGGCGCGGCCGCTCAAACCGTTGCCGGAATTGCGGCCGATGATCGATCGCATGACAACGTCCCGCCGATTTGGCTGGCCGGCCGGCGCGATAGCGCTCGTCGGCCTGCTGTGTGCGCTTTTGTCGCCCTGCGTGCTCCCGGCGGCGGCCGCGCAGGATGGCGCTGCGGCGCAACGAACGGTTGTGGTGCCCGGATTTTGGGATCCGCGGCGGCGCCCCGAGCGACCCGATTTGTCGCGCCTGCAGACCATTCGCTTTCTCACCGATCTCGACTATCCGCCGTTCGACTATGCGGGACCGGACGGCAATCCGGCCGGCTTTAACGTCGATCTCGCGCGCCTCGTCTGCGCCGAGATCAAAGCGACCTGCACGATCCAGGCGCGGCCGTTCGAAGCGCTGCTTGGCGCGCTCGACAGCAATCTTGGCGATGCCGTGATTGCCTCGATCGCCGCGAATGCCGAAACCCGCAAGCGCGCCGATTTCACCGACCCCTATTACCGTACCCCGGGACGCTTCGTGGCTCGTGCCGACAGCACAATCGGCGACGTATTGCCGGAACTGGTGGCCGGCAAAAAGATCGCCGTGGTCGCCGGCACCGCGCACGAAGCCTACCTCAAGCAGATGTTCACCCAGGCCGAGGTGCACTCGTATCCGAACCCCGCGGCAGCCCGCGCCGCCTTGAAGAACAAAGACGTCGATCTCCTGTTCGGCGACGGCGTGGCGCTGTCGTTCTGGCTCAACGGCACCGACTCCGCCGGCTGCTGCGCGTTTCGCGGCGGCCCGTTTCTCGATAGCCGCTACTTCGGCGAAGGCGTCGGCATTGCGGTGAAGCGCGGCAACGACGTGTTGCGCCAGGCGCTGAACTGGGCGCTGTTCCGGCAATGGGAAAAGGGCAGCTTTACCGACTTGTGGCTGCGTTATTTCCCGATCAGTCCGTTTTAGGCGAATCGCCGCGTACGCATTGCCGGCAGTGGCCGGCCCGGTTTCTCTTTAGACGTCGGGAAACCTGTTTGACGCGGCATGTGCCGCTTCCTAGTGTCCGCGCGCCTTAAGAGATGACGATGTCTGCCGCCACCGAGCTTTCGCCGAACCTGCGCGAACTGGCCGAGCAATCGCACGCTTGGCCGTTCGAGGAGGCGCGCAAGATCGTGGCGCGGGTCAAGCGGACCCCGAAGGACGAAGTCATCTTCGAGACCGGCTATGGGCCCTCCGGACTGCCGCATATCGGCACCTTCGGCGAGGTCGTGCGTACCACGATGGTGCGCCACGCCTTCCGTGTGCTCACCGACGACAAGGTCAAGACGCGGCTCATCGCGTTCTCCGACGATATGGACGGGCTGCGCAAGGTGCCCGAAAACATCCCCAACAAGGAGATGGTGGCGCAGCACCTCGGCAAGCCGTTGTCCCGCATTCCCGACCCGTTCGGCACCCACGAAAGCTTCGCCGCCCACAACAACGCGCGGCTATGCTCTTTTCTCGATCACTTCGGCTTCGAGTACGAGTTTCTGTCGGCGACCGCCTGCTACACGTCGGGCCGGTTCGATGCGGCGCTGCTGAAAGTGCTCGAGCACTTCGATCGCGTGATGGCGGTGATGCTGCCGTCGCTGCGCGAGGAACGGGCGCAGACTTATTCGCCGTTCCTGCCGATTTCGCCGGCGAGCGGCATTGTGCTGCAAGTGCCTGTGGTAGCGCACGATGCCAAGGCGGGCACCATCACGTACGAGGATCCGGACAGCGGCGAACGCGTGACCACGCCGGTCACCGGCGGCCGCTGCAAGCTGCAATGGAAGCCGGATTGGGCGATGCGCTGGGTCGCGCTCGGCGTCGACTACGAGATGGCCGGCAAGGATTTGATCGATTCGGTGAAACTGTCGGCGCAAATCTGCCGCGCGCTCGGCGGCACGCCGCCCGAGGGATTTAATTACGAGCTGTTCCTCGACGAGAACGGCCAGAAAATCTCCAAGAGCAAGGGCAACGGCCTCACCATCGAGGAATGGCTGCGCTACGCCAGCCCCGAGAGCCTGTCGCTGTTCATGTTTCGCGAGCCGAAGGCCGCCAAGCGACTCTATTTCGACGTCATCCCGCGCCAGGTCGACGAGTATCAGCAGTTCCTCGACGCTTATGCGCGGCAAAACCCGCGCGATCGTCCGACCAACCCGGTCTGGCACATTCACGCCGGTGCGCCGCCGCAGGCCGACAATCCGATATCGTTCGCCATGCTGCTGTCGCTCGTCACCGCATCGAACGCGGAGAATGCCGACACGCTTTGGGGCTTTATCGGCCGCTATCGGGCAGACGTGACGCCGCAAACCCATCCGCATCTCAGGGCTTTGGTCGGATACGCGATTCGCTATTTCCACGACTTCGTGCTGCCGGCCAAAAAATTTCGCGAGCCGGCCGCCGTTGAGCGCGCCGCTTTGACTGATCTGCGTGACGCGCTATCGCAGTTGCCGACCGATGCGCCACCTGAAAAAATTCAAAATGTCGTCTACGAAATCGGCCGCCGCGAACCCTTCCTGGACCACAAAAAGCTAGCCAAGGATGGGAGGCCCGGCGTAGCGCTCGACTGGTTCAATATGCTTTACCAAGTGCTGCTCGGCCAGGAGAAAGGCCCGCGCTTCGGCTCGTTTGTAGCTGCCTACGGCCTGCAAAACACGATCGACATGATCGACGGCGCGCTGGCAAGATCGGCGTGAACGATTCTTCTTCGCCAAAGACTTTGGTCACGCGCGCCCCGCTTCGCTGAATGACGCGCCACCTCGCTGGCGCCGTTGGTGATCGAGCGCATGACCGACCATGGCTTTCGGCGATGGACGCGCGTCATCATCTTCGCCGTCAGCATCGTTTATCTGTTTCGCGGCGCGATGCTGTGGTGGCACGCCTGACGTCAAAGTTTGCTACTGGCTCGCCCACACGATGCGCGCCATCGACAGCACGTCGGTGGCCGACAGCGTGCGGTCGGGATGCTGGGCGTTGAGCGATTTCAGCTCCACCGTCTTGCCGATGCGGCGCTTGAGCTCTTTGGCCATGACCTCGCCGGCGCGGGTGCGGACCACGACGCGGTCGCCGCGGCGGATCGGCGCCGACGGCGATACCACGATGACGTCGCCATCGCGGTACGCCGGCTCCATCGATTGGCCGGAGATTTCGAGCGCATAGGCGTGCTCGTCGTTGAGCGCCGGAAACGCGTACTCATCCCAGCCTCCGCCCGCCGGAAAGCCGCCGTCGTCGAAATAGCCGCCGGCGCCGGCCTGGGCAAAGCCGATCAGCGGCACTGCGCGCGCCGCCGCGCCGCCGGGCTGGTCGATCAGCCCGACAAAAACGTCGACCGGCGTGCCGGTCGCCGTGAGCGCCTTGGAGATCGATTCGGTCGACGGCCAGCGGGGGCGGCCGGCCGGCGTGATGCGCTTGGATTTGTTGAACGTGGTCGGGTCGAGACCGGCGCGCTTCGCCAGCCCCGAAGGCGAAAGGCCGGCGCGAGCCGCCAGCCGATCGACGGCTATCCAGACTTGGGCGTGAGTGAGCATCCGAAAGTTGTCTCCGTTGGCGGCCCGCCACCAGCCGCATGATGTTGCGCACTGACAATAGGAATTTATTACCTCTATACTCAAGCCCCGACCTGCGCAACCTGTGCCGCATGGTTAGCGCCTTGAAGCCGGCCTGAGGCGCCGATATAGGCTCGGCCGGATTCAAGGC
>JASHXZ010000237.1 GCA_030043285.1 Xanthobacteraceae bacterium
GCGCCCGCAAGCGGATGCCCGCGGTAACGTGGACCATCCGTGGCGCGCGCCGTACTGGCCAGCGGTTCGGATGCTCTCATCCGAAGTGCCGGTGCGGATCACTACCCTGCGCCTCTCGGCGCTCCGCCCCCCTTTTTTATTTGGGGCAGCTTTCGTGCAGTGGCTTGGCAAGACTCGGACGCGAACAAAAAACGCGCCGCGAGAATGCTCTTCTGTGTCGTCATTGCCGGGCACGAGGTCCCCGCCGCGCTCGCACGGCGGGGTGCACCTGACCCGCCGGCGGGCCGTAGCGATGGACCGCACCGTCAATCCAATTGAACCCTTCGGCAGGAGAAGGCCCGGTGCCTATGTGTTGTTGCTCACTGGAAGCCGATGCGGCCGCAGGTCTGCACCTCGCATCGATGGTGCACGCAGGCCCAATGCGCGCAGATGCTTTGCCCGTTGCGGCATCGTATGCAAATGAAGGGCAGGAACCCGCGGCACTCGGAAGCCCTGATGCAGCGCTGTCCTTCGTCCGCCTGCGCCGGCGCGCCGGCACCCACAAGCGTGCTCAATGCGACGATGGCAGCAAACAGCGAAACAGTTGCCCGCAAACTCTTCAGCATGACTTTCTCCCCCATTTGATTTCGTTTCGCACGCGCAATCCGGACCGGGCGACGGCTCTCGCGGATGCCGTCGCCGCAAATCCAGGATCGTTACAAGCGCCGAGCTTGGATACCGAGCGAACAGCTCTCGCCTGTCGCTCAATAGTGCCGGCGTTCGCAGTAAGCGATCACGCACCGATGATGCACGCAGGCCCAATGCGCACATCCGTCGTGACCGTCGCTGCAGCGCTTGCACAGCTGCGGCAATGGCCCATGGCACTCGTCGGCGGTACGGCACCGATCGGCCGCCTGCGCCGAAGCGCCGGCAAGCGCGCTCACCGCGACGATGGCGGCAAGCAAAGTCGAGCTTCGCGTCAAAAGCCTTGATCATGATTATCTCCCCGATGCCCACGGAATGTGGCGCGTCGCCTGCAGTCATCAAAAATACCGGCGTGAGCTGCGCAGCGCCCAGCCCACGCTACGCACTACGACCGCTGGTACTGGCGCGGGCAGGTCTCGATCACGCAGCGGTGGCGGACGCAGGCCCAGTGCGCGCAGGCATCCTTGCCGTCTTTGCATCGCATGCAAATCTGCGGCAGCGGGCCTTTGCACTCTTCAGCCGTGCGGCAACGCTCGGCAGCCTGCGCCGAAGCGCCGGCAAGGGCGCTCACCGCGACGATGGCGGCAAGCAATGTCGCGGTTCTCGTCAAGGCTTTCATGGTGTCCTCCCCTTGTGATGGCGACGAAAGTGATGGCGACGAAAGTGATGGCAACACAAACTTTGTCGCACCTGGCGTCGGCGGATCAACGCCTCCGCCGGCCTTTGCTTAAACGGACTTCGTTACGCGAATACGACCGGCATGGTCGCGCAATCAGAGGTTCTAAGTCAATGCCGTTCGCGTCCGGCGCCGAACGCTCAGGCCCGCAGTTGCGTCTGCCCGCTGGCGGTGCGCTCGATGGCGTTGGCCAAATATTCGGGCGATTGCGCGCCGGTGACAATGACGGAGCCGCCGAAGATGAAGCACGGCACGCCATCGATGCCGGCTTCCTTGGCGCTGTTGGCTTCGCCCTCGATGCGGTCCGCATCGGCGTCGCTGGCGAGAAGCCGCCGCACCAGCTCGCCATCCATGCCGCAATCGACCGCGGCCTGGATCAATACACGCGGATCGGACAGGTCGGCGCCTTCGGCGAAGTAAAGCTCCATCAGGCGCTGCTTGACTTTGGCGGGATCGCTGGCGCTGCGCGACCACAGGATCAGGCGATGACAGTCGATTGTGTTGGGCTGGCGGGAGATTTTGTCCGGCGCATAAATCAGGCCTTCCATCGCGGCGGCGGCGACGACGCGCTCGGCGATGGCGGCATAGCGCTCGGTCGAGCCGAATTTGGTTTCCAGATAAGTCCGCCGCTCGATGCCTTCGCGCGGGATCCACGGGTTGAGAAAATACGGCCGCCAATTGATCGCCACTTCGACGTCGGGGACCAGCGCGATCGCGGCCTCAAGCCGATGCTTGCCGATATAGCACCACGGACAGACCACATCGGAGACGACATCGACTTTGATGGACGCCGGCGCGCCGGGGTAAGGGGCCATGGCAAAAACCTTCGATTCGGTTGCGGGCAATTTAGCGCAGTTTCGGAAGGGTTTGAACGGACCCTCCCGCTCGTCATTGCCGGGCTTGAACCCGGCAATCCATGGCCGCAGCCGCACGCACCAACGCTGCGATTCAGCATGGATGCGCGGGTCAAGCCCGCGCATGACGAAAGGGAAGGACTATACAGTCTACGCCGCGCCGACGACGCGGGCGAGGAGGGAGTTGACGCTGTCGGTCGGCCGCAAGGTGGCCAGCGTGACCGCGGCCTCGATGCCGATGCGCTTTCTATCCGGCGCCATGGTGGTGTTCTTCAGCACGCTGGCGATGCGGCGCGCCACCACGTGGGCGGCGCGCAGATCGGTCTCGGTGAACACCGCGAAGATCGAGTTGTCGGCCTCGCGACAGGCAAAATCGACCTCGCGCATCAGCCGCGAGAGCAGTCGCGCCGCATCGAGGCTCGAACGCCGGTCGCTGCCGTCGAACGAAAACCGCGCGATGGAGAGCCCAATGCCGCGCTTTTCGGCATCATCGACGGCGCGGTTGAGGTCGCGCCAGAACGCCTCATGGGCAAGGAGCCCGGTATCCGGATCGATCATGCCCTTGGCGTCGAGCGATTTGAGCATGCGGCGCAGCCGCTCGGCGAAGGCGTGCAGCCGAACGAGCGGCAGGAAGCGTTCGACCAGGCGCTGCGGTCCTTCGGCGATGCGCTCGAGGTTCGGCAGGTGCGGCGCGAACTGCTCGGCGGCGCCGGGATGGCCGCCGAGCATGGCGACCGGGAGATCGCGGAACCGCACGTCGCCGGCGAGCACGGTCAACAGCGCCTCGACGATGCGCGGCCCAAATCCGTCGCCGATCACCACGCCGTCGATATGGCGGGCGTGCAGCGCGCGCGCCGCATTATCGACGCTGAGTGCGCCGATGACGCCGACCCGCTCGCCGACGGCGACGGAAAGGGCAGGGTACGAGCGGCCGCGGCCGGCGAGCAGCACCACGGCTTCGTCGAGCGGATCGCTGCGCGGCAGTTCGGGGGGCAGCTCGCCGCGCGTCGCCAGCAAGCGGGTGCGGCGGAGCACGGTGGAATGGAGCGTGTGGATGCGTAGCGCCGAGGCGAGCCGGTTGACGATGCGTTCGGCCGACGCATTGGCGGCGATGGCGAGCGCGTCGGGCAGTGCCGCGCTGCCGTCCTCGCGGGTGCGGGCGACGACCGGCGTGAACGCGCGCTCGCCGGTCTTGAGATGCTGTGCCAGAGCCTTGGCGAAGGCCGCAGCGCGGCTCGCATCGGCGCAAGTGTCGGCGAGCACCACGGCCTCGGGCTCGACCGAGGCCAAGGCGGCCGCGGCGTCGGCCCAATGCGCCTCGACGATGGGAAAGCCGCCGGCGGCGCGCAGCGCCTCGACCACGTCGGGCGCCGGGCTGTCGGAGACGACGACGAACGAACCTTGCAGCGCCATGATGCCGATGCCGCCAGAGGAAAGGGGCGATACAGCTCGGCAAAATGCCAAAGCGCTGTTAATGCCGCGTCAACGACATCGCCGTCGACTGTCGCGTCGCTGTCGCTGTTACGCGCCGGCAGACTCGACGTGATCACCGTCACCGCGGAAGGCCGCCGCGATCAATGGATTGATGCCGACCGCATTGAGCGCCGCCTGGACAGCGTCACGCTGGCCGGCATGGCCGACGAGCCGCTGGCCGACCAGCGGATCGGGCAGGGCGGCGATATTGGCCGCGCCGTCGATCTGGCCAACTACCTCCTGCAGCTCATGCAGCGGGAAACGATAGGCGCCGAGGCTGACAAGCCCCGACGGCGGGCCGATAACCACCATGGCTTTGCTTGCCGGATCGATCTCGCAGGCATAGCCGGTGTCGACCAGCCCGAAGCGGTCGATCGCGAAGTGGCCAAGTCCGGAGCGCTCGATGCCGGGCGGGAACGCGTGGTGCGGCACCATCGGCCCGCGCAATGCGAGCGTACCGGCCGCAGTCTGGACGAGATCGGCTACCACAACCGCGCCGGGGTTGCCGCGCGGCGCCATGACCGGTCCGAATGGGATGGGCGCTGCGCGGCCGTCAGCGCCGCGCCGCGCTGCGACCAGTCCCGCCTCGCCGAATATCGACACGTCGACCAAAGCAGTGTCGTGCTCAGGCCAGACTGGGCTCGCCGCCAGCTGCTCGGGGGCACGCCATGCCGCGATCACCGTGCCGCCTCCGCCGTCGCCGGCGAAGGCCCCGGCCTCAGCGAGGCGCAGCGCGAGGGGACCTGGCACGACCAGCGTTCTGCAGCCGTCGTCGCGCCGCTGCTGCGCCAAAACCTCGGCATCGAACGGATGGTGCAGCGACAGCGTGCCAGCCGAGAGCAGCCACGGCATGAAGGTGAGGCTCAAGCCGGCAAACGAGGCGGCGGGAATGGTCGAGACAATGCGCGCGTCCTGGGCGAGGTGGCCTTCCAGCGCGATATCCAGCCCGCCGGCGATCGCCTCCAGATGATTGCGTGCCACCGGCACAATACCGCTTGCACCGACGTCGAAGGTGATGAAGGCGATGTGCGATGCTGCGTTGTGCTGCCG
>JASHXZ010000238.1 GCA_030043285.1 Xanthobacteraceae bacterium
AGGTCAAGCGCGGCGCGGGCGACGTCGAGCGCTCGTGCTACTGCATCCACGCGCCGATCCACAAAATGCTGCCGCAGGCGACGGCGGTGTTTCACACCCACATGCCGTATGCCAGCGCGCTGACGCGCCTGGAGGATCCGCGCATAAAAGAGATCGGCCAGACCGAAGTGGGCCTGATCGACGCCATCGCCTACGACGACCAATATAGCGGCCCGGCGTTCGAGCCGGCCGAAGGCGAGCGCCTCGCCCGCTGCATCGGCAACAAGAGCGTGCTGTTCATGGCCAATCACGGCGTCACCACGCTCGGCTCGACGGTCGCCGACGCCTACGACCGGCTGTATTATCTGGAGCGCGCCGCGCAGGTGCAGATTTACGCGATGTGGACCGGCCAGCCGTTAAAGCAGCTGCCGGCGGCGGTGGTCGAGAAGACCAAGCGCGAGATCGGCGGCGCCAGCTTCTACGACGGCCCGAGCCCGGCGCAGCGCCACTTCGATGCGCTCAAGCGCATCCTCGACAGGAACGAGCCCGACTACAAAAATTGAGGCCGGCGCACGCCGCCATCGGCGCAGTGCCGCCTCCCCGCGCGTACGCGTTCAAGGCGATCGGCGCGCGGTCAAAAAGAGCTGTCCGGCTGTTTGAGAAAATCCGTTTCCTCTGCGGTCGAGATTCTCCCAAGGATGCGGTTGCGATGCGGGAAGCGGCCAAATCGGTCGATGATCGTCCGGTGCGCTTGCGCCCACTTTTGCAAATCCACATCGCCGAGGCTCGTCATCAGCGCGACCGAGCGCGCTTGCGACGCGCGATCTTCCGCGTGCTCGAACGGCAGATACATAAACATGCGCTGATCCTTGCTCAGGCCGGCGTCAAACCCTCGGGAGACGGCCGCCTCTGCCAAGCGCAGCGCCTGGGGATCGGCGGCGAATGCGCGGGGCGT
The DNA here is from genome assembly GCA_030043285.1 of Xanthobacteraceae bacterium. Lineage (GTDB taxonomy): Bacteria > Pseudomonadota > Alphaproteobacteria > Rhizobiales > Xanthobacteraceae > BOG-931. The sequence continues at coordinate 935 of JASHXZ010000238.1, forward strand.
GTCGCGGAACATGTTGCGCGACATCTGGTCGAGCACGATCAAAGCGGCAAGCGCGGTCCGCGCATCGGCCAGGAGGCCGTCATGTCCGCGGGACACAAGCCTTTCATGCAAGCCGAGAAATAGCTCGCGAACGCTCGCGTCAAACGTCGGGTCCTTCTTGAACCATCGCTCCGGCGCAGTCCGCTCGAACCAAAACGTCAACACGTTCCCGACCCAGCCATCTTCAGGATCGTCGTCGATTGCGCGTCCCTCCTCCGTCGTGACCCGGCTCAGTCCTATCGGTGCCTTAGCGCATAATCGATAGGAAAGACCCCGACTACAAGACTTATGGCCGGCACGGGCCCGCCGGTTTCGGCGCCGCTGTCATCGTCCCTTCATAAAACGCCAGCACGTTTGCCGGCGGGAAAGACGGGGATAGACCATGACCGAGATTGCAGCGGCGTTGCCGGGCTCGATCGAGCCGGCGCGGGGCGGCGGACCGAAACTCGATCACGGCGTCAATCCACTGTCATTGATCTCGTTCTTATGCGCGTTGGCTGCGGGGCAAGCGCGCTGCAAAACAGCGGGGGGAATTTGGCAATGAACGACACTGCAGCGCCCGGCGCCGCCAAACTGGCGACCGCGAAAACCGTTCAGGAATACATCGACGAACTGCCGGTCTGGTCCGACGGTACCACGCTGAAATCGACACCCATGACCGGCATGCAGTGGCGCATCTGGTCGCTCGCGGCGTCCGGCAAATTCTTCGAGGGCTTCGTGGTGTTCATGGGCGGCGTGACGGTGCCACTGATCACCCGTGAATTCGGGCTGAGCGCCAGCGAGGCGGGACTCGTTACCTCGGCAAGCCTGGCAGGCATTCTGGTCGGCACTATCCTGCTCGGCGGCCTTTCGGACTATTTCGGCCGCAAGCGCATGTTCATCGCCGAGATGATCATCTTCTGCCTGTTCCTGGCGCTGCTGATAATGGTCGGGAGTTTTTGGTCACTGGTGATCTGCCTGTTCGGCATCGGCATGGCGCTCGGCTGCGACTACCCGACGGCCCACATGATTATCTCCGAGAGCATTCCCAGCGTGTCGCGCGGCCGGCTTGTGCTCGGCGCCTTCGCCTTTCAGGCCGTGGGCGCCATGAGCGGCATCGCGATAGGTGCCCTCGTGCTCATGCTCTATCCGAGCATTGACGCTTGGCGATGGATGTACGCAACCGCCCTGGCGCCGGCACTGATCATCACCATCGGCCGCTTCTTCATCCCGGAAAGCGCCAACTGGCTGATCGTGCGCGGCGCGCACGAGCACGCCGAAAAAGCCGTGACACGCTTGCTCAGCCGTAAGCCGGTCTACCCGCAGAAAGTGGAGCTGATACGCCACGTCGTTGACGAGCACAGCGCGTCGAAACAGAGCTTTTTCGCGCTTTTCGACTCCAAAAATCTCCGTGCCACCATCTTCTCCTCGGCGCCGTGGCTGTTCCAGGATCTCGGCACCTACGGCATCGGCGTCTTCACACCGACCCTGATAGCTGCCGCTCTTGGCAGCGGGCCAGACAAGATCCGCAGCCCTGCCGACCTGATTGCGAGCGGTATCCATTCGGCCCAGGCCGCGGCGCTCACCACGTCGCTGCTCATCGTCGGCATCATCTTTGCCATCGCGCTGTCGGACAGCCTGGGGCGCATCCGATTGCAGATCTTCGGCTTCCTCGGCTGTGCGGTCGGGTTGGGTATTGCCTCCCTGTCCATCGACGCGACAGGCCCGACCAAGCTGTACCTCATCATGGCCGGCGTGATGCTATTCAACTTCATGACCAATATCGGCCCCAACGCGCAAACCTACCTGCTCGCGGGCGAAGTATTTCCGACTGAAGTGCGCGGCATGGGCGCCGGTTTCGCGGCGATGATCGGCAAGGTCGGCGCAGTTGCCACCACCTACGGGTTCCCGATCCTGCTCGCCAGCATCGGCACTCGCTCCCTGCTTTACGCCCTGGTCGTCAGCTCCGTATTGGGCGCTATTGTGACCTGGGTGTACCGCATCGAAACCACCGGCGTGAACCTCGATCGCATCGGCCGCGAGCCTGAAGCGCAAAATCCTGAAACCAAAAAGGCGGCCGCATGATCACGTTCCCCCTTCGCTCTCGGCGTTTCCGTCCGAGCTTGTTTGCAACGACGTTGATCTCAGCTGCAATTGGCATGTTGGCGGCGGCTCCATCTCAGGCTGCCAGCATCACGCTCAACGAAACCGGCTCCACGTTGCTCTATCCGCTGTTCACGCGGTGGATTCCCGATTATGCCAAAGTGGCGCCTGACGTGACGTTGACTGCGGCGGCTACCGGCTCCGGCGCCGGCGAGGAAGCAGCGCTCGCAGGCAAGGTCAGCATCGGCGCCTCCGATGCCTATCTCTCCGACAAGGTCGCCGCGCAGCACCCGAATATTCTCGATATCCCGCTCGCCATCTCGGCCCAGACGATCAACTACAACCTTCCAGGTCTCAACGGCGCGAATATCAAGATCGATGGCCCGACCCTGGCCGCGATTTATTCCGGCACCGTCACGCAGTGGGACGACCCCGCGATCAAAGCGATGAACCCCGGCCTGACTCTCCCGCACCAGACCATCATTCCGGTCCGCCGCGCCGACGGCTCCGGCGACACCTTCATCTTCACTCAGTTCTTGGATTTTGCGACCGAGACTGGGGTAGGCGACCCCGGCTACGACGCCACTCTCTCTGGGACCAGTGCTGGCACCGTTATCGCTTGGCCCAAAGTCGGCACCACTATCTCCTGGCCCGATGTCGCCGCCGAAAAGGCTGCGCCTGGCAATGACGGCGTCGTTCAGATGCTTGCTGCCACCCCTTTCTCGATTGGTTATGTTGGGATCAGCTACGCCGACAAGATCGCCAAAGCTGATCTCGGCACGACCATGGTCAAGAACCAAAATGGCAAGTTCTTGCTTCCCACGCCGCAGTCGATTGCCGATGCGGCTGCCCGGCTCGACGCTCGCACGCCCCCCTATGAGCGCATCACGCTTATCTTCGCCCCCGGCGACAACAGCTACCCTCTGGTCAACTACGAATATGCCGTTGTCTCGAAAAAGCAGCCCGACGCCGCAACGGCCGATGCGCTGCGCACCTTCCTGCTGTGGAGCATTTCCGGCATTGGCGGCAATAGCGCGAACTATCTCCGGCCCGTCGGTTTCATCCCGCTGCCGGATTTCATCCGCGGACTGAGCGAGGCGCAGATCGCGGAGATCAAGTAAAGTCTAGCGTCGTTTTGCTGGATTTCTCACATGACAGTGGCAGCGGCTCCGTAAAGGGATCGCCTTTCAGCACCCGCCGCGTGACGAACGGTCGTGGGCCGCGGCTCAGCGGCCGTCATCGTGCCTTCATAAAAACCCAGCGCGCTTTGCCGCGCTCATCAAACTGTTCATGGTTATCGATCGATAGATTGCACAGGCCTGATCCTGTTTTTTGGTTACTCCCGGCCATCGGCACCACTGTCGTGCAGTTGTCATCATCGGCAACAAGACTCTCCCTGAGAGCGCAGCCCGACCTCGATTTTGGTTGGAATTTGAGAGGAGACCGAACATGCCGCTCCATTTCTGCCACCCTTCGGCGCCGCACACCAAGCTCAACGTTCCGGAATGGTATGTCTGCGACCTGATGCTGGAACGCGCGTTGGACGCAATCATTCGCCGGCTCGACAAGCTGGACCGCAACCACGATATTCCCTACCTCGCGGGCTACAGTCGCGACGGCACGATCATCTACATCGATCGCCACATGCCGACGGCGTTCACGTACAAAGGCCGGAAAATTGAAACCGACCGTTTTCTCGTCCTCCATGAAGAGGTGGAGAAAACGATGATCGACCGGCTCAACCTGCACTATCTGCACGCCCACCAGATCGCCACGCGCGTTGAAAGAGACGCCGTGGTCGCCTGCGGCATCAATTGGAACGACTATGACGATTTCATGCAGGACAACGTCAAATATATCGGCGATAAGCGCCTGACCAAGATTCCAGCCGATCTCGATCTAAAACCTTATCGCGACGAGCACGATACCGAACTGCTCGAACGCATGGCGCGGGCCGTCGAGCGCGGCCATCATCCGTCCAACCATCACCCGCAAAAGCTCCGCAGCAGGATCCATGTGACGCTGTCCGACATCAGGGCGAATAACGGGATAGCGCGGCACGTGGCTAAGCCCGAACCGAGGGCAAGCAAACCAAAATCCCCGTCGGCCAAACGCAAGTGATTTTGCCGGCGCCCTCACCGCGCCTGCGCGTGGTAGACGCTGTTCGGGCGCATGTCGGTCGCCGAGGCGACGCGGTTCGTCATGTTGAAGAAGCCGGCCACCGCGGCGATGTCCCAGATGTCGCGATCGGCAAAGCCGGCGCGGCGTAGCGTCGCGCGGTCGTCGTCCTCGACGCGCCACGGCTCGGCGGTGAGCTTGACGGCGAAATCAAGCATGGCGCGCTCGCGCTTCGACAGCCGCGCGGCGCGATAATTCATCACCATCAATTCGCCGAGCACCGGATCGCCGGACAGCTGGCGCACCGCGGCGCCATGGGCGACCAAACAATAATAGCAGCGGTTCTGCGCCGAGACCGCGACCGCGATCATCTCGCGCTCGAGCTTGCTCAGGCCCGACGGCGCCAGCATCAGATCGTTGTACATGGCGACGAACGCGGCGAGCTTGGCGCTGTCGAACGCGTAAGCCGTCAGCACGTTGGGCACGAAGCCGAGTTTTTCTTCGCATTTGGCGAAATAGGCCGCCATCTCGCCCGTCAGCGGCGCCGGCTTGAGCGACAACGCCGTGATCTCGGTGTCGTCGCCGGCCGCTGCGCTCGGCCGCGCGTTAGCCGGCTGGGCCGCCGCGGCGGCTTTGCGGTTCGGTTTCTTGGCCATGGGGCCTCTCCTCTATCCGTCATTCCGGGCTCCTCGCGGAGCTTGTCATCGGGGCCGTCCACTTCGGGCCGGACCCGTTCGCTCGACCCCGGAATGACGGGGCACAAGTATAATCTTGCCGTAGCGGATATGCGCGCCCAGCGCCTAGATCGCGTATATTAGGGGCGAATCGCGGCCAGGAGCGCGCATGGCTATCCAGGACACCCACAGCGGCGACAGCCGCAGCCCTCCGTCGCTCCTCGATGCCGCAGCCGCCGCGCTGGCGCTGCGCGAGCCCCGGGTCCCCGCAGTCTTTCTCGCCAAATTTTTCGGCCGGGCCGCCCCCGAGGATTTGGCGCGTCACCGGCCCGAGCAGCTCGCCGCCATGGCCGCGCAGGCCTGGGCGTTCTTTGCCGAGCGGGCGCCGGGCGCCGCCAAGCTGCGGCTGGCGCCAGCCGCCGCGATGCCGGGTGTGGTGGCGCTCGACATCGTCAACGACGACATGCCGTTCCTGGTCGATTCGGTCATCGGCGAGCTCAACGAACGCGGCCTCGCGATTTCGTTCCTGGTCCACCCGGTCTTTTTGGTCGAGCGCGACGATGCCGGCGCGCTGATCGGCTTCGAAGACAGCCGCCCAGGCGAAGGCAGGCGCGAAAGCTTCATTCACATCCACGTCGACGGCCTGCAGGACGCCGCCGTGATGGCCGATGTTGCCCGCGCACTCGAGGGCATTCTCGCCGATGTCAGGGTCTGCGTGCAGGACTGGCAGCCGATGCTTGAGCGCGCGCGCGAGGCGATCGCGGATTTGAGAAATAATCCGCCGCCGCTGCCGGTCGATGAGATCGCCGAGGCGGTGCAGTTTCTCGAATGGCTCGCCGGCGACAATTTCACCATGCTGGGCTCGCGCGACTATGCCTATACCGACGACGAGCAGGCGCTGCAGCCGATGTTCGAAACCGGGCTTGGGTTGCTGCGCTCGCCGCAGATGCGGCTCCTTCGCCGCGGCAACCAGCTGGTGAGCATCACACCGGAAATCCGCGAATTTCTGGAAGAGCCGCGGCTGCTCATCGTTGCCAAAACGGCGGTGCGTGCCCGCGTCCATCGCCGCGTCAACATGGACTATGTCGGCGTCAAGCGCTTCGACGCCGAGGGCAAGCTGATCGGCGAGCGGCGCTTCTGCGGGCTGTTCACCTCGACCGCCTATACGCGCTCGACCCGCGCCATTCCGTATCTGCGCCGCAAGGTCGATCACATCATCCGCCGCGCCCGTTTCGATGCGCAGAGCCATTCCGGCAAGGCGCTTGTCAACGTGCTGGAGACCTATCCGCGCGACGAATTGTTTCAGATCGACGAGGATACGCTGTACCGCTTCGCGCTGACGATCCTGCAGCTCGACGAACGGCCGCGGGTGCGCGTGCTGCCGCGGCGCGACCGGTTCGATCGCTTCGTCTCGATCCTGGTTTACGTGCCGCGCGACCGCTACGACAGCCGGGTGCGGGCGCTGATCGGCGACTACCTGGCCGCGGCCTACAAGGGCCGGCTGCGCGCGTTCTTTCCGTTCTTCACCGAAAGCCCGCTGGTGCGGGTGCACTTCATCATCGGCCGCTACGAGGGCGAGACGCCGAACCCGGATGCGGCCGAACTCGATCGCGCGGTCGAAGCGATCGTGCGCAGCTGGGTCGACGGGCTCGAAGAGGCGATTGATGCTGCGCACGAGGGGGACGCGGCGCGGGTGCTGTTCGCCCGTTATCGCGACGCCTTTCCGATCGATTATCGCGAAGTCTATCGGGCTGTGAGCGCGGTTGCCGACATCCGCCTGATCGAGGCGCTGTCGCCCGCGCATCCGCTCGGCGTCGACCTGTACCGCGACTCCGATCCCACCTCTGCGCTCGCGGGATTAAGGGTGTTCAGCCTCGGCCGACCGATCCCGCTGTCCGAACGCGTGCCGGTCCTGGAGAACATGGGTTTCCGGGTGGTCGACGAGCGGACCTATCCGATCCGCCCGCAGGACTCCGGCGAGGTGTGGTTTCACGACATGACGCTCGAGACCGCATCGGGCGACGCCGTCGATCTCACCGCGCGCAAGGATCAGCTCGAGGCCTGCTTCCTCGCCGTCATGGGCCGCGCCGCCGAGAACGACGGCTATAACGCGCTCGTCCTCGCGGCCGGATTGGTCTGGCGCGACGTCGCCGTCATTCGCAGCATCTCGCGGTTCTTGCGGCAGATCCGCGTGCCCTACTCGCAGGATTACATGTGGGGCACGCTGCGCAAGCACTCCTCCATCGCGGCCGCGATCGTATCGCTGTTCCACGTCCGCTTCGCGCCGCAGCTGGCGCTGGTGGAAGCGGCCGGCGGCACGCGCGAAGCCGACATCGCGGCGGCCATCGAGACGGCGCTGGCGGCGGTGTCGAGCCTCGATGAGGACCGCATCCTGCGCCACTTCGTCAACGCGGTGACCGCCGCGGTCCGCACCAACTTCTATCAGGTCGACGAGCACGGCGGCGCCAAGGAGCCGATCGCCATCAAATTCGCCAGCCGCAAGGTCGACGGCATGCCGGCCCCGCGGCCGCTCTACGAGGTGTTCGTCTATTCGCCGCGGGTCGAGGCGCTGCATCTGCGTTTCGGCAAGGTGGCGCGCGGCGGCATCCGCTGGTCGGACCGGCCGCAAGATTTCCGCACCGAAATCCTCGGCCTGGTCAAGGCGCAGAACGTCAAGAACGCGGTGATCGTGCCGGTCGGCGCCAAGGGCGGTTTCGTACCCAAGTATCTCAAGCCGAGCGATACGCGCGAAGCGATCCAGGCCGAAGGCATCGCCACCTACAAGATTTTCATCTCGACGCTGCTCGACATCACCGACAATATCGGGCTCGGCACCACCGGCGTCATCCCGCCCGCCAATGTGGTGCGCCGTGATGGCGACGATCCGTATCTGGTCGTCGCCGCCGACAAGGGCACCGCCGCGTTCTCCGACATCGCCAACGCGCTTGCGCAGGCGCACGATTACTGGCTCGGCGACGCCTTCGCATCCGGCGGCTCGGCCGGCTACGACCACAAGAAGATCGGCATCACCGCGCGCGGCGCCTGGGAATCGGTCAAGCGGCATTTCCGCGAAATGGACATCGACATCGCGGCGCAGCCGTTCACGGCGGTCGGCGTCGGCGACATGTCGGGCGACGTGTTCGGCAACGGCATGCTGCGCGAGAAAACCATCCGGCTCATCGCCGCCTTCGATCATCGCGACATCTTCATCGACCCTGAGCCCGACGCCGAACGCAGCTTCGCCGAGCGCCGGCGGCTGTTCGAGCTGCCGCGTTCGAGCTGGCAGGATTTCGACAAGAGCCTGCTTTCGCCCGGCGGCGGCATTTATTCGCGGGCCGCCAAGGACGTCCAGCTCTCGCCGCAGGCGCAGAAACTGTTCGGCGTCGGCGAGCACGTCACGCCGCACGAACTGATGCGCGCCATCCTCAAGATGCCGGTCGATCTGCTCTACTTCGGCGGCATCGGCACCTACGTCCGCGCCGCCGGCGAGACCGACGAATCGGTCGGCGATCGCGCCAACGATGCCATCCGCGTCGCCGGCGCCGAACTGCGCTGCAAGGTGATCGGCGAAGGCGCCAATCTCGGCATGACGCAGCGCGGCCGCATCGAGGCGGCGGCGCGCGGCATTCGGCTCAACACCGACGCCATCGACAATTCCGCCGGCGTCAATACCTCCGACATTGAGGTCAACATCAAGATCGCGCTGAGCATTCCGCTGCGCGATAACCGCCTCGCGCTCGCCGACCGCAACGCGCTGCTCGCCACCATGACGGACGACGTCGCCGCGCTGGTGCTGCGCAACAATTACCTGCAGCCGCTCGCGCTCTCGCTATCCGAGCGGCGCGGCATGGAGGACTTCGGCTTCCTGCAGCGGCTCATTCAAAATCTGGAAACGCGGCAAATGCTCGACCGCGCGGTCGAGTACCTGCCCGACGACGCCGCGCTTGCCGAACGGCGGCGCCGCTCGCAGCCGTTCACGCGACCCGAGCTCGCCGTGCTGCTCGCCTACGCCAAACTCTCGCTCTGCGAGGATTTGCTGGAATCGGCGGTGCCGGACGATCCGTATCTCGGCCGCGAAATGGTCCGCTATTTTCCACATGCGATCGGCGAGCGCTTTCCCGACGCGCTGGAGCACCATCGGCTGCGCCGCGAGATCATCGCCACGCAGCTCGGCAACTCGATGATCAACCGCGGCGGCCCGTCGCTGATCGTGCGCATCGCCGATCAGACCGGCGCCGCGCCGGCGGCGATCGCCTGTGCGTTCGCAGCGGTGCGCGACAGTTACGCCATGTCGGCGCTCAACGGCGCGATCGACGAACTCGACAACAAAATATCCGGCAAGGTGCAGCTCGATCTCTATGCCGCCGTGCAGGACCTGCTGCTCGATCGCCTGGTCTGGTTCCTGCGCAACGTCGATCTGTCCAAAGGTCTCGCCGAGGTGGTGAGTCATTACGGCGAAGGCATCGGTGCGGTGGCGACGTGTCTGGATGCCGCACTTGCCGAAGATGCACTTCGTGCGCGGGCTGCGCGGCGGAGCGAACTTGCCGCGGCCGGCGTGCCGGAGCCGCTCGCCGGCCGCATCGCCGATGTCGGCGCGCTCGGCGCCGCACCCGACATCGTGCTGGTCGCCGACCGCACGTCACGGCCGATCGCCGAAGTCGCCGCGACCTATTTTGCTGCCGGCGCGTTCTTCCGGCTCGATCGCATCGCCGGCGCCGCCCGCACCATCGCGGTCGAGGATTATTTCGATCGGCTGGCGCTCGACCGCGCCCGCGACTCCATCGGCGACGCCGAGCGCCGGCTCACCGCCGCGATGGTCAGCGGCAGCGCAAGCGGCACCGCGGCAGTCGAGGCTTGGGTCGCGCCGCGCCGCGCCGAAGTGGAGCGCGTGCGGGCCGCCATCCATGAGATCGCGGGCTCGGGATTGACCGTATCGAAGCTTGCGGTGGCCGCCAGCCTGCTTGGGGATCTGGCGAAGACCTGAGCGTCTTCAATGACTTGGCAAAGGCGGGAACCTTTGCCATAAAAAAGAACCCCAAGCAGTTTACGCGCTTGGGGTTCTTCGAGTCGTTGCCTCAACTTTAGGCTTATGGGACCGGACGGCGGGGTGTCGGGGGATGGGGGAGCCGCCCGGCCGGCCTAATGCGCCGTAGATAATCCACTGGTCCGCGGATGCAACGCGGATCACGCGTTAGTGTTATTGAACGCGGTGCGTCAAACTGACCGTGTTGCGGCGCGTCGGTTCCAGTTCCAAAAACCCGACATTCGGTTCCACATCGGACGCTTCGTTTTCGCGTTTGCGGAACGAGCGGAATTATCCAGCAATTACAAACATCAGACGCGACCGCTTCAGGCGGGCGCGATCAGGCGCCGCGCGATTTTCCCAACTGGATCGCGTGCCAAACCTTGTCGGCTGTCAAAGGCATGCCCAGGTCGCGCACGCCGTATTCGCGCAGCGCATCGAGCACCGCGCTGACCACGACGGCCGGCGCCGCCGTGGTGCCGCCCTCGCCGCCGGCTTTGATGCCGAGCGGGTTGGTGGGCGAGAGCACCTCGGCGATTTCGGTGCGGAACGCCGGCAAGGTATCGGCGCGCGGCATGCCGTAATCCATCAGCGAGCCGGTCAACGGCTGGCCCGAGTCGGCGTCGAGGAAAATCTGTTCCCACAACGCTTGGCCGACGCCCTGGGCGATGGCGCCATGGGTTTGACCGTGCACGATGAGCGGGTTGATGCAGCGGCCGACGTCATCGATGCAGGCGTAGCGCGTGATCGCCACCTCGCCGGTGTCGGGATCGATTTCAACCTCGCAGATTGCGGTGCCGTTGGGAAATACCGGCTCGTGCATCTCGTTGTCGGCGACGACGGCGAGCCCGTCCTTCAACGCATCGGGCAGAGAAAGCCGCACCGCTTCCTGCGCCAGCTCGAACAAATCGAAGGTGCGGTTGGTGTCGCGCGAGGCAAAGCGGCCATCGTCGAACGACACATGCTCCGGCGCGGTGCCCATGGCGAGCGCGGCGATGGCCTTGGCCTTGTCGATCAGCGCGCCGGCCGCTTTGGAAAACACCGTTGCCGCATGGCGCATGGAGCGGCCGGAATGCGAGCCGCCGCCGACCTTCACCACGTCGGTGTCGCCCAAAATGATGCGCACGCTCTCAGCCGGCACGTGGAGAAGATCGGAGATGACTTGCGCAAAGCTGGTCTCATGGCCCTGCCCGCTCGGCTGCGTGCCGATCACCACATCGACGCGGCCTTCCGGCTGCACCGTGATGCGGGCCTGCTCGCGCGGGGCGCCGATCGAGGACTCGACGTAATTGGCAAGTCCCCGGCCCAACAATTTGCCGCGGCGCTTGGCGTCGCGGCGGCGCGTGGCAAAGCCTTTCCAGTCGGCGATCGCCATCGCCCAATCCATGTTCTCGGCGTAGCGGCCGCTGTCGTAGAGCATGCCGACGGCGTTGCGGTACGGCATGGCTTCGGGGCGGATGAGGTTCTTGCGGCGAAGCGCGATGCGGTCGATGCCGATTTGGTCCGCCGCGGCGTCAACCAAATGCTCGATGGCGAACGTCACTTCCGGTCGGCCGGAGCTGCGATACGCGTTGGTCGGCGCCGTGTTGGTGAACACCGCCATGGCGCGCAGATGCGCCGCCGCGATGGCATACGGGCCGGGAATAAGGCCGGAGCCCTTGCTCAACGGCGACAGCGACACGCAGCGCGCGCCGACATTGCTGATGTTGGTGGCGCGCATCGCCAGGAATTTGCCTTTGTCGTCGAGCGCCAGCTCGACCTTGGTCACGAGGTCGCGGCCCTGATAGTCGCTGAGAAACGCTTCCGACCGGGTCGCGGTGAATTTCACCGGCCGGCCGATTTTCTTCGCCGCCCAGACCACTAGGCCGAACTCGACAAACACGCGGTTGCGGGTGCCGAAATTGCCGCCGACGTCGTGCGACAGCACGCGCAAGGTTTCCGGCGGGACGCCGAGCACCGTGGCGAGCTCGTTCTTCTGCCGCACCGCGCCGCCCGAGCCGGCATAAAGCGTGTAGCGGCCGGTCGCCGCATCGTAGACGCCGAGCGCCGCGCGCGGCTCGAGCGGCACGCCGGTGACGCGGCCGATATGAAAGTCGCGGGCAATGACGTGCGCGG
>JASHXZ010000001.1 GCA_030043285.1 Xanthobacteraceae bacterium
GGCGTCGATGACGAGATCTGCACCGGCGACCATTCCTGCATCCGGCTGTCCGGCTGCCCGTCGCTGACGGTGAAGCCAAATCCCGACCCCTTGCGCGACGATCCGGTCGCGGCGGTCGTGGAGAGCTGCGTCGGTTGCGGCCTGTGCGGCGAGGTCGCGCACGCTGCGGTGCTCTGCCCGTCGTTCTACCGCGCCGACATCATCAGCAATCCGGGTTTTTGGGACCGCGCGCTGCATCGTGTGCGCAGAGCGGTGATTGGATGGCTCGGCGGCGGCGGCGAAGCGGCGGCGTCCCGCCATGAGCAGAACGACCGCGACGCCCAACCCTCCTCCCCCCAACCCTCTCCCCTCCGGGGAGAGGGAACGCGCAGAGAAGCGGCGCAAAGCCAAACACGTCCCCTCACCATCCTCGTTGCCGCGCTCGGCGGCGAGGGTGGCGGCGTGCTCACCGATTGGATCGTCGCCGCCGCGGCGAGCCAAAACTTTCCGGTGCAATCGACCTCGATACCGGGCGTCGCGCAACGCACCGGCGCGACCACCTACCATATCGAGCTGGTGCCGGAGCCGATGCCTTCCGGCGAGATCGCGCGCCGGCCGATCCTGGCGCTGGCGCCAGGCGTTGGCGACGTCGATCTCGTCGTCGCCAGCGAGCTGATGGAAGCCGGCCGCGCCGTCGCCGGCGGCTTCGTCACGCCCGACCGCACCACCACCATCGCCTCGACCAGCCGTTCGTACCTGGTGGTCGAAAAGATGGCGATGGCCGACGGCCGCTATGATCAAGAGCGCCTTGCCCAGGCGGTGCAGACCCATTCGCGGCGGGCGCTGCTGCTCGATCTCGAAGCGCTCACGCAGCAAAGTGGCGCCATGATCAACGCGGTGATGCTGGGCGTGATCGCCGGCGCCGGCGCGCTGCCGATCCCCGCTGCCGCCTTCGAGGCGGCAATCCGCGCCGACGGCAAGGCGGTCGACGCCAACGTGCGCGGCTTTCGCATCGGTTTGGCCGCGGTGCACGACGGCGCACCGGTGCAAGCCCGCGCTGACAAGCGCCCGCATGAATCCGCCGCCGCACTCGACCACGACATCGCGCTCATGCCCGAAGCAGCACGCGCCATCGTGAGCGAGGGCGCGCGGCGGTTGACCCGCTACCAGGACGCCGCCTACGCGCGGCTTTATCTCGATCGACTGCAGCCAATCCGCGACGCCGATGCCAAGGCCCAGGCTGGCGGAAAACTCCTCGCCGCCACGGCACGCCAACTCGCCGTGCGCATGTCCTACGAGGACGTCATCCGGGTGGCGCAGGCCAAGATCGATCCGGCGCGGATGACGCGCATCGTCGATGAGATGAAAATAGCGGCGGCGCAACCGTTCGCCGTCACGGAATTTCTAAAGCCCGGCGTCGAGGAATTGTGCTCCGTCCTGCCGCCCGCTCTGGCAAGCCGCGTGCTCGGGCTGGCCGCGCGCCACCAAAAACTCGCCAACGCCCATTGGGGCATGGCGGTGAAGACCACAGCGGTCTTCGGCTATTTGCGGTTTTATCTGCTCGCCAGGCTGCGGCCTGTACGGCGCAGGACTTACCGTTACCGGGAAGAGCAGCGCGCCATCGAAGCCTGGCTCGATCTGATCGCCCGAGCAGCGCCGCTGTCGGCGGAGCTTGCGCTCGAAATCGCCGAATGCGCCCGCCTCATCAAGGGCTATGGCGACACGCACAAGCGCGGCGCCGACAATTACCATCTGATCGAAACCGAACTGATGCTGCCGGCGCTTGCCGGCGCCACGCCGCCGCGCGAGGCGGCGGATGCGATCGCCAACGCCCGCACCGCGGCGCTGCTCGATCCGGACGGCGAGGCGCTGCGCAAATGCCTCGCTGAAATTCAATCGCGTTCGGCACGACGGATCGCGGCGGAATAACATCGCCAGCACCGCCTCGCCGCGGAACCAAATTCGTCCGCACCGTTTCTTCCTAACGAGTGCGACGGAGGACTTGACCGTGGCAAAAGCTGCTGCTCGCCGCAAAACGACGCCGCGTCGGCCGGCTCGTGGATCGGCGCGCCACCGCAAGAGCACGCGCTATTGGTCCGGCCGGGTCACCCGGGAAAGCGACGCGCTCGATCTCCAAGGCGGCGTTTTCAAGCTGCGGGACCCCAAACGCATCGCCGCATCATTGAAGCGCTCGGCGGAGCGAAGCCGCCGCCGCAAGGCGGAGCCATACCGATCGGCGCTGTCGATGCTGGTGTTTTATATCAACCGCGCCGGCAAGAATTTGTCGGCCAGCCGGCGCCGCACCTTGGAAAAAGTCAAAGTGGAACTGCGCAGGCAGTTCGGGCGCGAATAGTTGCTTCGGCGCAGTTCAATGGCGCGATAGCGCAGGCGCCGGCTATGCGGCCTCGGTCAGCGCCGCGTCCTCGACCTTGATTTCATGATGCTGGCCGCAATGGGCGCAGCGCACGTGCAGCGCCGTGAAGCGCAGCGCCGCTTCGGCGTGCTCGATGTCCTCGATCCCGGGATCGATCTCGCCACCGGTGTTCGGACAAAAAAATCTCACAGAACCCACCGCGCACAACTCCCTCGACTGCGGGCGCAAATCCCATGGAACTGTGGTAATATTTGGTTCAATGCACACTGGAATGGAACTTCGCCATGCGGCCTCAAGCCGGAATGGCGATGACTGATGGCACCCGGCGTCTATCTTGTTAGCGACGGACGGCGAGCGACACGCAAGTGCTTCCGAAGAGGATGTCACATGAGCAAATCACGACAAGGCGCGAACTCGATTCACGCAGCGGCCGGTAATGGCCTCCTCCACCGTCGTGCCTTGCTCGGCCGCGGCGTCATGGTAGCGGGGGCCATGGGCGCGGGCGCGACCGGGGCCTTGACCGCCGCCGCGGCGGAACCTTTGACGGAGGCGCCCTGGAGTCTCGCGCCGGGCCAAGCGACCCCGCCCTACGGCCATCCCTCGCGTTTCGAAAAGGCCGTCGTGCGCACCGTCGACAATCCAAATAACGCGCCGGGCGGCTCGCGGGCGCGCACGCCCCATCATCTGCTCAAAGGTACGATCACGCCCAATGGCCTGCACTTCACCATCATGCATGCCGGCATTCCCGACATTGATCCTGCCGAGCACAAGCTCGTCATTCACGGCATGGTCAAACAGCCGCTGGTGTTCGATCTCGATACGCTTTCGCGATACCGGATGGTGACCCGCATCGGTTTTGTGGAATGCGGCGGCAACAGCGCGCCGATGTTCTCCAACGAACCGATTCAGGCCGACGTGCAGGCGCTTCACGGTCTCGCCTCCTGCGCCGAATGGTCCGGCGTGCCGCTGGCGACGCTGCTCGATGAAGCCGGCGTCGACGCGAGCGCCAAATGGATCATCGCCGAGGGCGCCGACGCGCCGCATCTGTCGCGCAGCGTGCCGCTCGCCAAGGTCATGGATGACGCCCTGGTCGCCATGTACCAGAACGGCGAGCGCATCCAGCCGGGCCAGGGCTATCCGATGCGGCTCTATCTGCCCGGCTACGAAGGCAACATGAACGTGAAGTTCTTGCGTCGCATCCAGGTCACCGACCAGCCCGGCATGACGTACTTCGAATCGAAGATCTACACCGATCCGCTGCCCAACGGCAAAGACACCCAATTCTACTTCGTGCAGGAGGTGAAGTCGTTCATCACCTCGCCGTCGCCCGGCCTCAAGCTCAGGGAGCCGGGCGTCTACGAGATTTCGGGAATCGCCTACTCGGGAAACGGACGGATCGCAAAAGTTCTGGTCTCCACCGACGGCGGCAAGAGCTGGGCCGAAGCAGCGCTCGACGAGCCGCGTCTGCCCAAGGCCTTCAGCCGCTTCAACATGGCGTGGCGCTGGGATGGCGGTCCGGCCATCCTGCAGAGCCGGGCATGGGACGAAGCCGGCAACGTGCAGCCGACCCGCGAGCAGTTCGTGGCCAAGCGCGGCCAGACCTCGAAGCCGCCGTCGGTGCTCGGATTTCCCGGCCACCACTTCAACGCCATTACCAGCTGGGCGGTGCAGCCCGATGGCGAGGTGCGGCATGTTTATGCGTGAGCTTAAGATCGCGGCCTGCGTGCTCGCGCTTGCAATCGGCTCCGGCGCGGCGGCCGCCGAAACCCCGCACCTCGGTAAGCCGATCAGCCAGACCGATCTCGCCGAATGGGACATCAACGTTCTCCCCGACGGCACCAACCTGCCGCCCGGCAGCGGCAAGGCTGCCGACGGTGCCAAGATCTACGCCGAGAAATGCGCGTTCTGCCATGGCGACAAAGGCCAGGGCGGCATTGCGGTGCGGCTGATCGGCGGCCCGCCCAAGGCGAGCCTCAACGGCGGCAAGACGATCGCAAATTACTGGCCGCAAGCGACCACGCTGTTCGATTTCATCCGCAGGGCGATGCCCTTCACCCAGCCGCGATCGCTCACCGATCAGGAAGTTTATTCGCTCGTCGCCTTTCTGCTGGCAGGCAATAAGCTGATCG
>JASHXZ010000002.1 GCA_030043285.1 Xanthobacteraceae bacterium
ATAAGGCCGAGATCGGGCAGGCCCGCCGAGCGCGCAATGGCGCCGCCGCTGGCATAGACCGCCGGAAATCCGGCCTGCGCGACGAGCCGAGCCGACAGACCATCGAAAGCGCCGGGCGCAACCGCGATGCGGCCCGATTGCAAAATGCTCCGTAACTTGGTGGTGGCGCGCACGTCTTGATCTCCCTTCGCAGCTTACGCGCGCCATGATACGTGCTGGCGCGCCAGGGGAAAGCGGGAGCCGATTAAATGAAACGATGCATCGCGACGGTTGCCGCTCTCCTGTTCGGCACGCTCGCCGCCTTCGGACAGCAATGGCCGAGCAAAACCGTGCGCATCATCGTGCCATTCGGCGCCGGCTCGACGCCCGACGTGGTGGCGCGGCTCATCGCCGACGGCCTGCAGAAAGAGACCGGGGGGACCTTCATCGTCGAGAACAAGCCGGGTGCGAGCGGCAATACCGGCACCGATGCGGTCGCCAAGGCGGCGCCCGACGGCGCCACAATCGGAATCAGCATCGGCGGCCCGCTCGCCATCAATACGCTGTTGTTCGCCCACCTGCCCTACGATCCGAAAAAGGACATTTCGTTCATCACCATGCTGGTGACGCAGCCGAGCGCGCTCGCGGTCAACACCAGTCTCAACGTCGACAGCATGCCGGCGCTGATCGATCTCCTTCGCCGCAACCCCGGCAAATACAATTTCGGCTCGATCGGCGCCGGCTCGCTGTCGCATCTCGCCATGGAGGCGATCGCGTTCGAGAGCGGCACCAAGCTGGTGCACGTGCCCTATGCGTCGTCGCCGCAGGCCGTGACCGCGTTGCTGCGCAACGAGGTGCAGATGGTCTGCCTGCCGGCGATCTCGATCACGCCGCAGCTAGGGAGCGGCGCCATCAAGCTCCTCGCCGTCACCACGGCGCAACGCTCGGCCCTGCTGCCGGGCGTGCCGACACTCAAAGAATCCGGCATCGATGTGGAGGCCGACGCCTGGATGGGCCTGATCGCGCCGGCCGGGCTTCCCGAAGCCATGGTGGAGCGCATCAATCATCTGGTCCGCGAAGCGATCACCTCACCGACGGTGCGGCAAAAGCTTTCCGCGCAATTGATGGAGCCGATCCCCGACACGCCCGCCGACTTCCGCGCCCGCATCGACGCCGATATCGCGCGCTGGAAGCCGGTGATCGCCGCGGCAAAGATCAAGTTGGAGTAGCATGAGGCAAAAGGGTCACGTCATTGCGAGCGAAGCGAAGCAATCCAGTGCGGCGGCGCCGTTCTGGATTGCTTCGTCGCTTTGCTCCTCGCAATGACGGGCGGTGATCAGAGAAAGCCGTCGATCGCAACGCTTTCTCTGATCGACAGCAAATTACGTCAGTTGAACCCGCCGAACCTGAAATTCAGGCCCGCCTTGATCTCCTGCACGTTGAGACTGGCGCTGGAGCCGACAGTTTCCAGCGGCGTGCTGAAGCTCATCGATTGCGAGCCGAAGCTGAGATAGTCGTATTCGATTTTGGCCGACCAGTTATCGTCGAGCGCGTATTCGAGGCCGGCGCCGGCGGTCCAGCCGGTGCGCAGGAACGTGTCGGTGGCGAGGTTGCCGCCAAGATCGGTCAGGGTGCTCTGGTCCTGCGCCAGCGCCAAGCCGCCTTTGCCGTAGACCAGAAGGCGGTCGAACGCCGCGCCGACGCGGCCGGTGACGGTGGATGTCCAGGGCACGCTGGTGCTGATCGCTTCGCCGATCGAATCGGCGCTCGAGGCTTTCAGGCTGGTCCAGCTGAAATCGCCCTCGAGCCCGAGCACCAGCCTGTTGAACTGCACATTGCCGCCGACCTGCGCGCCGCCCAAAAAGCCGTAATTGTTGAAGGTGCCGTCGCCGAGGCCGGTGATCGGATCGGTCCACGACGAGTCGGAATAGCCGCCGCCAACATGGACGCCGACGTAAATTCCGGTCCAGTCGTAAGCCTTCGGCGCGTAAGGGATCGGCGCGACCGGCGACGGGGCCGGCGGCATCGGCAGATCGGCGGCCTGCGCGTAAATGACGGACGCGGCGGTGACAAAGACCACCGCAAGGCCACCGGACAAAGCACGGAATTTCATCAAGTCCTCCAGGCGCGCCCCCGCGCGTCCCCACCTCTCCTCGAGCGGCGAATTGGCCAAGCCGCCCGACCCATCGACGCGCAACAAGCCGCACCTCTTCGGAAAAACCGTGATGCCGCGGTGGCGGGAAATGGGCTTTTGGTGGCCGGAAAGTGGCTTGGTTAACTGCCGCGGACGCGCTCGCTCCGCGCCCGCGCGCTACGGCCGGGCCGCGACAGACGCCGCATAAAGCTCCGGCTTGAAGCCAACCAAAATCTTGCCGCCGCCAAGCTCGAGCACCGGCCGCTTGATCATCGAAGGCTCTCTCCGCATCAGCGCCATCGCCTTGTCGGCATCGAGGCCGTTCTTGTCCTTCTCAGGCAGCTTGCGGAACGTCGTGCCGGACCGGTTGAGCAGCGTCTCCCAGCCGACTTTCTTCTCCCAGCGTTGGAGCCGCTCGCGCTCGATGCCGGCGGTCTTGTAATCATGAAACGCATACTCGACGCCATGCTTCTCCAGCCAGGCGCGCGCCTTCTTCATCGTGTCGCAGTTCTTGATGCCGTAGATGGTGATGGGCATGGAGCTATTCTCCATCGCACCTTCCTACCATCGACATTCTTGCGCAATAGTGCCGTGAAAGATTCTCCATGTTTCCGTTCGGTGCGCCTCTGCTTCACCGCTCGCCGAAAGCTGACTGGTCGAGGCAGAATGCCAGACGCCAGTAGTCGCATCCTAATTCGAAATCGACCGCGAATCCACGATCCACAGATGCATGGAACGGGGGAAGGATCTTAATTTCACGACTGGATGAAAAGTCCGCCATCGGCTATCTGACAGCATGTTCTTATCCGTTGCCACCATACACCAGCCGGCCACCGATCTGGGATATTTGCTGCACAAGCACCCCGAGCGCCTGCATGAAATTGAACAGACGTTCGGCAAGGCGTGGGTGTTCTACCCCGATGCCAGCGAAAGGCGTTGCGAAGCAGCACTCGTCCTGGATGTCGACCCCTTTGGTTTGGTTCGGGGCAAGGGCCAGGCGCGCGGCCTGCTGGATCAATATGTGAACAATCGCCCGTATGCGCCCCCTACGGCCGGCCATGCACCATTGACAGCGACCAGCATTTACTCAAAGGTTGCATCGCGCTATTCATGCAACGACAAGTCACTTCGGGGGATTACGATGCACGCCAAGTTGGACCTGCCGCGCCGCCGTTTCCTGCAGGCCGGCGCCGCGTTCGCCACCGCCGGCGCGCTCGGCCTGAGCAGCGAGGCGCCGGCGGCGCCGCGGGTGCACACACCGCACAATCTGGAGGCGCTGCGACGCAGTCTCAAGGGCCGGCTGATCCTGCCCGGAGAGATGGGATATCTGATGGCGGCGTATCCCAACAATGCGCGCTACGCCGACGTGCTGCCGATGGCGATCGCGATGTGTGCGGTCGACACCGATGTCCAGCTCTGCATCAAATGGGCGAACGATCACCGGCACATCCCGTTCGCGATCCGCTCCGGCGGCCATAATTATGCGGGCTTCTCCACCACCCGTGGCCTGCTCATCGACGTGAAGGCGATGAACAAGGTGAGCTACGATCTGAAAAACGGCACCGCCACGGTCCAATGCGGCGCCAACAACCAGAACATGGCGGATGCGCTCAGCGGAACCAACTTCGCCGTGCCGTCAGGCCGCTGCCCTACGGTCGGGGCCAGCGGCCTGACGCTCGGCGGCGGCTGGGGCTTTTCCGCGACGCATGCCGGCCTGACGTGCGACAGCTTGCGCGAAAGCAATATCGTTCTCGCCAACTCCCATCTGGTGAC
The DNA here is from genome assembly GCA_030043285.1 of Xanthobacteraceae bacterium. Lineage (GTDB taxonomy): Bacteria > Pseudomonadota > Alphaproteobacteria > Rhizobiales > Xanthobacteraceae > BOG-931. The sequence continues at coordinate 3,887 of JASHXZ010000002.1, forward strand.
GGCCAAGAACGAAGGCCCGACGAAGGATTTGTTCTGGGCGCTGCGCGGCGGCGGCGGCGGCAATTTCGGCGTCAACACATCGTTCACATTCGAACTGCACGACGTCTCGGCCCCGGTGACGATCTTCAACATCGTGTGGCCGGCGCAGCAGCAGATCGAGATGCTGACGTTGCTGCAGGAGATCCAGCTGAAATTCGCGACGCAGATATCGACCCGCACCAAGGCGTTCCCGGATGGTCCCGGGGCGAAGCCCAAACTCGATCAATTGCTGGTGACGACGCTCGGCCAGTTCTTCGGGCCGATCGACCAGGCGCGCGAGGCGCTGGCGCCGGCGCTCGACCTGGTCAGGCCGATCAAGCAGGACATCCGCCAGATGAGTTACTGGCAGGCGCGCGACTACCTGATCACCGACGATCCGAACGGCATGTACGACCTGCGTTCGTCCTATGTGGCGGAGACCCTGTCGCGCGAGGCAATCGAGGCCATGCTGCATTGGATGATGGAGTGGCCGGGCGGCTCGCTCACCCAGGAGAATATGGGCATCCTGTTCGCGATCGGCGGCAAGGTGGGTGACAAGAAATGGAACGACACGGCCTACGTCCACCGCAACGCCAACTTCATCTTCGAGATGGAAGCGTCATGGGCACCAATCGACAAACCGGAAACGGTCGACCGACAGCGCAGGTGGCTGAGCGATTATTACGACCACATGCAGCAGTTCCTGTTGCCGCAGTCTTATGTCAACTTCCCCAGCCGCGATCTACCGAAATGGCAGCACGCCTATTACGGCGACAATCTGCCGAAGCTGTCGCGGATCAAGAGAGAAGTCGACAGGGAGAATCTGTTCAGATTCGAGCAGAGCATTCCGCCGGCATGAAAGCTGCTGCCGGTGGGCGCACGCTACCAGAAGTCACGCGTGATCCGGCCGCGCGGACTTTGAGGCCATGTTTAGAGAAGCTTCATCAGATTGCGCTTGCGGCCATGGCGGACCTTGAGGGCCGAAATATATGATGCTTGCTCAGCTGTGTTGCGCAACGGCGCCATGCGGCTAACGAGTTTCACGGCTTCCGCGTAGCCACCACTGTTGATCAACTCCTCGACGCGCGCCGCATAGACCTCCAGCGCTTCGCACGGATGCGACGCTTGGCTGGCGGTGGCAAGTTCCTGCTTCACGCCACTCGATGCTTGGTGCTGGCGCACGGTCGCCCACGCGGCATTGTACATTTTCTCGTGCGTCAGGATGCGGACGAGGAGATCGGCGGAATAATCCCAATGCGAACGGCTCTTTTTACTAAGCCGCCCTTTCAGGAACTCGATGACCCGTTCGTTACCGGCTTTGCCGCCGATCTTTCTGAAGCGCTGATACAGCTCGTAAGTCGGCCACTTCTCGAACGCCCGCCACAGATGCGCCTCCGCGTCGTCCTTGCGACCGACCTTTGCTAAAAGATCGACGGTGAAGAAGAGGAGCCGTTCGTCGGGCCTCTTGTCCTCGAACATCCACAGGCCTTCCTCGGCACGGCGTAGCGCTTCCTGCTCGCGTCCATTCTCCCGGCAGAACTCGGCCAATTGCAGATATCGCCACGCCGACGACAAATCCTTGGCACGCAGCGCG
>JASHXZ010000003.1 GCA_030043285.1 Xanthobacteraceae bacterium
GTGGCGAAATCGATCGACTACGCGGTGATGGAGCGCACCGGCCACGCCGCGGTGATGCCGGTGTCCTACGGCTGGTCGGACGTCGGCTCCTGGCACGCGGTGTGGGAATTGTCGAAGCGCGATGCGACGGGCAATGCTGGACAGGGCTCGGCATACTTTGTCGACGCCAGCGGCTGCTACGCGGTATCCGACAAGCAGCTTGTCGCGCTCTACGGCGTGGAAGACATGGTGGTGATCGCGACCGCCGACGCCGTCCTGGTGGCGCCGCGCCAGCAGGCCGATGCGCTGCGGCACCTCGTCCATAAGCTCAAGGATGTGGCGCCCGCGGTCACCGCGGATCACCTGAAAGTACACCGCCCGTGGGGCTCCTATCAGTCGCTCGATGACGGCGAGCGCTTCCACGTCAAGCGCATCGTGGTCAAACCGGGCGGACGATTGTCGCTGCAACTGCATCACCACCGCGCCGAGCATTGGGTGGTTGTACGCGGCACCGCACGGGTCACCATCGGCGACGACGCCAAGGTGCTGCACGAGAACGAGTCGATCTATGTTCCGAGCGGTGCGCGGCATCGCCTGGAAAATCCCGGCAAGATCGATCTCGAAGTGATCGAGGTGCAGACCGGCTCCTACCTTGGCGAGGATGACATCGTCCGCTTCGAGGACGATTACCACCGGTCCTGAGCCGGGGGAGCGCGCGCTGCCCGCGCACTATGCACCTGCCGCCAAAATCGGCGTCCGGCGATCCTCCTTTAACGTTTCGGCTATGTTCCGGCGCGCCGAGCCGCTGTAAGCCTCGGATGCAAAATGTGTCTACGTATGCTTGCTGTCATGGTCGCCAGTCGGCTCGGGCCGTGCTAGGGGAGGCACGGTGGGCAGCTCGCGGGGGCAAGTAGGGCCCAGAGCAAGTGAGGGTGTCGGAGTGGTGGGGAACGGCAGATTACGGCTGGGCGTCGTTGGCGTCGGCGTCATGGGCAGCAACCATGCGCGCGTGCTATCCGACATGGCAGGCGTCGAACTGGTCGCGGTAGCCGATCCCGACCGCAAGCAGGGCGATTTTGTCGCCGAAACGCTTGGCTGCGGCGCCGTCGCCGACGCCGCCGCGCTCTTACGCAGCGGGGTCGATGCCGCAATCATCGCAGCGCCCACCCATCTGCATCATGATATCGCCCAGCAATGCATCGATGCGGGCGTCCATGTGCTGGTCGAGAAGCCGATCGCCTCTACCATAGAGGAAAGTCGCGCCATCGTCGCTGCGGCACGCCGCGCCGGCGTCACGCTCATGGTTGGTCACGTCGAGCGCTTCAATCCCGCGGTGCAGTCGATCAAGCGCGCCATCAAGAACCAGGACATCCTGTCGATCGCGATCACGCGGGTCGGACCCTTTCCGCCGCGCATGTCCAATGTCGGCGTCGTCATCGATCTCGGCGTACACGACATCGACCTCATTCGCTGGTTCACCGAATCCGAGATCGTGGAAATTCAGCCGCAAATGTCGAGCGCGGTGGCCGAGCGCGAAGACATCGCGCTGCTGCAATTCCGCACCGCCTCGGGCGTGCTCGCCCACATCAACACCAACTGGCTGACGCCGTTCAAGGCGCGCACCATCCATGTCGCGACGCGCGACAAGTATCTCATTGCCGATCTGTTGACGCTGCAGGTCACCGAATGCTTCGGCTTCCAGCCCGACGGCAGCTATTCGATGCGGCATCTGTCGGTCGGCTATGCCGAGCCGCTGCGCTCCGAGCTGGTGGCTTTCGTCGATGCGGTGCGCAGCGGCGAGCGCCCGGCAGTCACCGGCGAGGAAGCGGTCGCCAGCCTCGAAATCGCTATTCGCTGCCTCGATGCCCGCGCGCCGCAGACCGCCGTGCCGCGCAAGGGCCCGCGGCGTGTCGCCGGCTGAACCGCAACCGATGAATCAACACGCCCGCGTCGACGACAGGCCGATTCCGTTCATCGACGTCGCCGCGCAACGCCGCCGGCTCGGCCGCGCTATCGATGATGCGATCGCCCGCGTGCTGGCGCACTGCCAGTTCATCCAGGGGCCGGAGGTGCGCGCTCTCGAAGCCGAGCTCGCCGCGTTTGCCGGTGCGCGTCATGTCATCGGCTGTGCGAGCGGCACCGACGCGCTGCTCCTTGTGCTGATGGCGTGGGGCATCGGGCCGGGCGATGCGGTGATCTGCCCGGATTTCACGTTTTGCGCTACTGCCGAAATGGTGGCGCTCCTTGGCGCCACACCGGTGTTCGCCGACGTGCAGGCAAATACCTTCAATCTCGATCCCGACAGCCTGCAGGGCGCGGTGGCGACCGCGAAGCGGCTCGGGCTCAAGCCGCGTGCGGTCATTCCGGTGGATCTGTTCGGCCTGCCGGCAGATCACGACGGCATTGCCGCCGTGGCCGCCGAACATGGCTTGGCGGTGCTCGACGACGCCGCGCAGGCGTTCGGCGCGGCTTATCGGGGCCGCAAGCTCGGCGCGCTGGCGACCGCGACGGCGACCAGTTTTTTCCCGGCAAAGCCCCTTGGCTGTTATGGCGACGGCGGCGCCGTTTTTACCGATGACGACGCGCTCGCCGCGCGTATCAGGAGTCTCCGCGTCCACGGCGAAGGCGTCGACAAATACGACGCGGCGCGCATTGGCATCACCGGCCGGCTCGACTCGATCCAGGCCGCAGTGCTGTTGGAGAAACTGAAAATCTTTCCCGATGAAATCGCTGCGCGCGAGGCGGTTGCGGCGCGCTACAGCGCCGGCCTTGGCGATGTCGCCACGGTGCCGCGCGTCGGCAACGAGTCGACCTCGGTTTGGGCGCAATACACGATCCGGCTTGCGCCGGGGCGGCGCGACGCGCTGGCGAAAGCGGTCAAAAGCGATGGCATCCCGACGGCGATCTATTACGGCAAGCCGCTGCATCGGCAGGAAGCGTATCGTCGCTTCCCGGTTGCCGATGGCGGAACCCCGGTCACCGAGCGGCTGTGTGACGAAGTGATCAGCCTGCCGATGCATGCGTATCTGGAACCGCCGGTGCAGGATCGCATCATCGCCGCGGTTCGGCGGGCGTTGGCCGGCTAGTGCGGTGATCCACCTCGCTCGGCGGGATCAGGTGCGCTACTAAAGGCGCATGATCGGCAAAATCCTCACTGTCAGCGGCTATACGCTGGTGTCCCGGCTGACCGGATTCTTCCGCGACATCATGCTGGCGGCGATCCTGGGCGGCGGGCCGGTTGCCGCTGCGTTCTTCGTCGCCTTCCGCCTGCCGAACCATTTTCGCGCCATCTTTGCCGAGGGCGCGTTCAATGCCGCGTTCATTCCGGCCTACGCGCGCATCCGCAGCCAGGGCGGACCGGAGGCCGCGCAAAAATTCGGCGACCGCATCTTCACGCTGTTGTTTGCTTCGCAGATCGTTTTGCTCGTTCTCGCGCTGGTGTTCACGCCGCAGGTCATTGCGGTGCTGGCGCCGGGATTCGCGCGAGAGCCCGGCCAGTTTGCGCTCGCCGTATCGCTGACGCGCATCACGTTCCCCTATTTGCTGCTCATTACGCTGGTGACGCTGTGGGGCGGCATTCTCAACGCGCTCCACCGTTTTGCGGCGGCATCCGCGGCGCCGATCTTGCTCAACTTCGCCATGATCGCCACCTTGGCGCTCGCGGTGTATTTTCCCGGCGCCGGCTATGCGGCGGCCTGGGGCGTGCTGATCTCCGGCGTGCTGCAGGCGCTCCTGGTCGGTGGCGACACGCTGCGCAGCGGCGTCATGACCTCTTTTCGCGCCTTGCGCCTCGACGACGACGTACGGCGGTTTTTCAAGGCGCTCGTTCCGGCGACGATCGGCTCGGCCGGCACGCAACTGGCGCTGTTCGCCGACACGATCATCGCCAGCTTCCTGTCGGTTGGCGCGATTCCGGCTTTGTATTACGCCGATCGCATCGATCAGCTGCCGATCGGCGTCATCGGCATTGCGGTCGGCACGGTGCTGCTGCCGGAAATGACACGCCGTCTCGCTACCGGCGATGAGGCCGGGGCGCGCTCGGCGCAGAATCGCGCCATCGAGTTTGCGTTGTTGCTCGGCGTGCCGTGCATCGTGGCGTTCCTGGCAGTGCCCGATCTGATCATGCGGGGCCTGCTGGTGCGCGGCAAATTCACCACCGGCGACGCGCACGCGGCGGCCATGACGCTGATGGCCTACACCATCGGGCTCGTTCCCTTCGTGCTCGTCCGCAGCGTGGTGGCGCCGTTTCTTGCCCGCGGCGACACCGCGACGCCGGTCAAGGCGGCGCTGACTGGCACCGCGGTCAACGTCGTGCTCAAGAT
>JASHXZ010000114.1 GCA_030043285.1 Xanthobacteraceae bacterium
GGCGGGCAGGGGCCGTCGTAGCCGTAATACTGGCCCTTCATCGCGTCGTTGGCGGCCATCACCTTGGTGTAGTCGTTGAGCCCCTTGACGCCCGCGGCCGACGGGGTGGCCGGCTTGCCGTGCACCACGCGCGCGTTGGAGTCGGCGCCTTCCTTGATCGACGTCACGTTCAGCGGAATGTCGACCAGCACCCAATGATAGAAGTCGTGGCGCTTGACGTCGGCGCCCATCGTCATGCCTTCCTTGTTCATCATCTCGCGATGTTCGGCAGGCGATTTCGGGTCGGACAGAATGACGGCGTAGGATCTGGTGCCGTACGGCCCTTTCGACCAGGAGATGCTCGGGTTGATGTTTTGGCCGGCTTGGGTGTGGCCCGGCGCGGCCGGCGCGCAGAACGCGTATTTGTTCGCCAGCGTGCCGCCGCTCTTGAGCGAGTCGACCTTGACCTTGAGCGCACGCGCGGCGGCGGGCGATGTCGCCACAAACGCGCCGCACGCGGTCGCCGCCAGCATGGCGAGCGCGGCAGTCTTGAGCAGTTTCACAGCATCCTCCCCGTTGGTTCGAGTTTGTCTTGGCAAGCAAAAGTTGTCGCCGCCGCAGCAAGCCTATTGATTGGCGGCGAACTCGGCAACCGAGAGCGCGCGCAGTGCGACAACTGAGCCCGGTTTCTCGCGTAACAGTAGACATTGACCATAACGGCTTCCCAGCAATAACATGCATCACAAATACATATTTAGGGGAGGACGTGATGATCCAGGATGTGGTGTGGAGCGTCTCGATCATCCTGATGGGCGCCTTGGCCGTGGTGTTCATGTGGGTGGCGACCGGGGCCAGCGTTGCCATCGCCAATTACGGGCCGGTCATCGACACCGCCTATCGGGCGCGGGTCTGGCTGTTCGGGCTGGCGCTCGTGGTGCTGATCGGCGCCAACTACAAAACGCTCGGCGAACTGCCGTACATCAACACGCTGCCGAAACTGCCGGCGGCGGCGGTGCAGCCGACCCAGGTCGTCGCCGAGCAGTGGCTGTGGACGATCACGCCCAGCACTTTCAAGGTCGGCCAGACCGCGGAGTTCCAGGTCACCAGCAAGGACGTGAACCACGGCTTCGCGCTGTACGATCCTGAGTTCCGCATCGTCGCCGAGGTTCAGGCGATGCCCGGCTACACCAATGTGCTGCGCTACACGTTCAAGGAGCCCGGCACCTATCAGGTGCTGTGCCTCGAATATTGCGGCGTCGCCCATCACGCCATGCAGACGGAAATCAAGGTCACCGAGTAACGTGCCGGAAACTTCGTCATCTTCGGCGCCGTAACGGTCGACCGAATCGGGAGGGAACACCATGACGATGGCAGTCACCGCGGGCCGCACCGGCCGCACCGCGATCAGTCCACGAGCCGCAGTACTCGCATACCTCGCGGTAGCGGGGGTCGTCTTCTTGTTGATGATGCTGCTCGGCCTGACCATGCGGCTCGCGCAGGCGCAATGGATCGACGTGCCGCCGAATTTCTTCTACGTGGTCATGACCATGCACGGCGCCGGCATGGTCGGCATTGCCGGCTTGAGCAGCGCGGCGGTGATGTGGCACTTCGTGCGCCGCCACGATCCGGTTTCGACCGCGGTGTTCCTGACCAATCTGGTGTTCTTCCTGATCGGCGCGGTGCTCATTCTCGGCGCCGGCTTCATCGGCGGATTCGGCGCGGCCTGGACGTTCCTGTTCCCGCTGCCGGCGCATTCCGGGGGGCTGTGGTCGGTCAACGCTGCGGCGTCTTATCTGATCGGCCTGATTTTCATCGGCGTTGGCTTTTTGCTGCTGCACCTCGATATCGCCCGCGGCATTCTCTCGAAGTATCACGGGCTCGGCGCCGCGCTCGGCGTCAAGCAAGCGTTCGGCCTGGCGCCGGCCGAGGCGGGACCGCCGCCGGCCGTCACCGCTTCGACCATGGCGCTGATCGCCAACATCCTCGGCATCGTGGTGGGCGCGGCGGTGCTGGTCATCTCGCTGGTCAATCTGTACGTGCCGAGCTTCACCTTCAACACGCTCGCAGCGAAGAACCTGATCTACTATTTCGGCCACACCTTCATCAACGTCACGATCTACATGGCGGTGATCGCGGTCTACGAGATTCTGCCGGTCTACTCGCATCGGAAATGGAAGACCAACTGGGCGTTCTACCTGGCCTGGGTGCTGTCGACCGTGTTCGTGCTCACCGTCTACACCCATCACCTGTTGATGGACTTCGCCATGCCGACCTGGACGCTCGTTGCCGGGCAGGTCATTTCCTGGCTGAGCGGCCTGCCGGTGCTGCTGGTCACCGCGTTCGGCACGCTCACCGTCGTCTACCGCTCCGGCTTACGCTGGAATCCGGCGGCCGCGCTGGTGTTTCTCGGTGTCGCCGGCTGGGCGATCGGCGTCATCCCGGCGATCGCCGACGGCACCATCGCGGTCAACAGCGTCATGCATAATACGCAGTGGGTGCCCGGCCATTTCCATACCTATCTGCTGCTCGGCATGGTGGCGATGGTGCTCGGCTTCATGACCTATCTGACCAACCCGCAGCCGCGCTACGGCTTTGCCTGGCTGGGTTACTGGCTCTATCTGGTCGGCGGCGTCATCTTCGTGATCGCGTTCCTGCTGGCGGGCGCCGCCAGCGTGCCGCGCCGCTACGCCGTGCATGTCGCGCAATGGCTGCCGTATGATCGCATCGGATCGATCGGCGCGGCGCTCGCCATCGCCGGCGTGCTGATCCTGGTGGTGCGATTTTTTGTCGGCATGCGCACGGCGGTGTTGGCGGAAGATCCAATCGGATGACGCGCAGCTTTCCGGTTCTGCTTGCGCTGGTGCTGGCGACTGGAATAGCCGCGCTTTCCTTCGAAACCGACGGCTTCCGCGTCGTGACCAGCGCGGGTGCGCGGCAATTGTCGGTCGAACGCGCGCCGCAAATTGTGCCCAATGCGGGCCTGATCGACCAGGACGGCACGCCGTTCACGCTGGGCGCGTACCGCGGCCGCGCGGTGCTGGTCGACTTCATCTATACGCGCTGCCCGACGATTTGCGGGGTGCTCGGCGATGATTTTGCCCACGTGCTGCAGGCGATCGCGCCCCGCCAATCGGGCGCGCCGGTCGATCTGCTCAGCATCAGCTTTGATCCGACCGACGGCCGGCAGGCGTTGCGGCTCTACGGCGAGCGCTTCGGCGCCAAGGCGCCGTGTTGGCGCATTGCCGCGCCCGCCGACGCCCAAACCCGCGCCGCCTTGCTGCGAAGCTTCGGGGTTGTGGTCATTCCGGATGGCATGGGCGGTTTCACTCACAACGACGCGGTCTATGTGATCGATGCGCGCGGCCGGCTCGCCCGCATTCTCGATCGCGATGCGCCGGGGCAGCTTGTCTCCGCCGCGCTCAAGGTCGCCGCGCCATGAGCACGCGTCGCCTGCTCATCGCGGCGTGCGGATTTTGGCTGGTGCTTTGGCTGCCGCCGGCCCGCAGCGCCCTGGAGAGCGACATGGCTTTGCACATGGCGCTGCAGATGCCGCTTCTGATCGTGCTCGGCGTGCTGCTCGCCGCAGCCGCTCGCCACGATGAACCGCGCTGGCTCGCCAGTGCCGACTGGCTCGGCATTCCCGGCATTGTCGCCGTCGTGCTCGGCACATCATTTTGGATGTTGCCGCTGGCGCTCGACCAAGCTATCGCCGATTTCCGGTTCGATCTGGTGAAATTCCTGACCTTGCCGATCCTGGTCGGCATGCCGCTGGGCTTGAGCTGGCGGCGGATGCCGCCGCTCGGCCGCGCATTCATTTGGGCCAATTTCATCCCCAAACTCGGCGCTGTCGGCGGCCTCTATCTCGGGGCGCCGACCCGGCTTTGCGCCTATTACCGGATCGACCAGCAGGAGCTCGCCGGCTGGACCTTGATCGCCGTCGCCATCGCGCTGGGAATAACCTGGTTCATCGCGGCGTTTATCGGCTGGACGCCGAGTTGCGCGCAACAAGCCTCGAGGCATTCGGCCGAGGGCGCAGGGCGGCAGCGCGCGTTTGGCGGCGCTTCCGCCGCCTGATGCAGCGCGATCAAGGGCGAAATGACACAAGCTTGCGGCACCTGCGGTTAAACCCCATAACGACCTGAACCGACACTGCGGCGGCCGCAACCGGCCTGACGAAAGAGACGACGATGCGGCTCACGCTTCATACCGATTATGCTTTGCGCGTCCTCATTCAGACCGCGATCGCCGACGGCAAGCTGATAACCATCAACGATATTGCTGAGAGTTTCGACATCTCAAAGCAGCATCTGATGAAGGTCGTGAACGATCTCAGCCAGAAGGGTTATCTCGACACCGTGCGCGGCCGCAACGGCGGTATCCGGCTGCGTCGGCCGCCGCGCGATATCAATGTCGGCCAGGTGGTGCGCGACACCGAGGATAAGCTCGACGTTATCGGTTGTCTGGAGCGGCGCGGCTATTGCCGGATCGAGCGCGTCTGCGTGTTGCGCGGCGCGTTGCAGGACGCGACCGCGGCGTTTCTCGCGGTGCTCGACGGATATACGCTGGCCGATTTGATCCGGCCGCAAAAGGCGTTGTCGTCGCTGTTGCTGCTCGACCACCATGCGGCGCGGGCCCCGTAACCATAAAGGGCGGTTACAGCTTTTGCGAAATGCCGGCAAAAAAGCCGCGGCGCGCGCCGTATTGCGGCGCGAACTCGCCGATGCCGCTGCCGGTGCGCAGCTCGTAAATCTGATCGAAGAGGTTGACGATGTCGAACCGTACGGTCAGCGGCTTTACGTCCGGCGCCCATTTGAAATCGTGCGCTATGCCCACGTTCACCACGGCGTAGGGAGTCGTGTGCTCGGAATTGGGCGGGACCGGCGGCGTAGACTCCAGATCGCCGGTGCGCAGTCCGCTGCCGTAGATCAGATCCGCGGTGAACAAGGTGTCGTTCCAGCGGTACGACGCGCCGGCCGAGCCGGTCATCAGCTGCATGTCGTCGGTGTAATGCCAATGGGTGAGGAGATAAGCGTAGTCCGCCGCATCGATCAGATATTGATTCGACTCCACGTCGATGCCTTCCGTTATGTCGTAGGTGAAATTCGCATAGGCGTTGAAATTACCGTTGGTGTATTTGAGCTTGAATTCGCCGCCTTCACTGAAGCCGCGTGCGTAATTGAACTGGGTGAGGACCACCGCGGCGCCGAATTGGCCGTCATCGAGCTGATCGCGCGCAGTCTTGTAGTAGGCATCGACGCCCATGGTCAGCCCCGGCAGCACCACCTGGTCGACGCCGACGTCATAATAGGTGGAGCGTTCGGGTTTTACCGGATCGGCCAAGGGCACATCCGGCGCATTGGTCGTGCCGGCGAACAAGGCGATATTGGCGGTATAGGCCTGCGCCTGATAGGGCGGCGTGAAATATTGCGCGTAGCCGGCATGGAAGGTGGTGCCGGCAAACGGCTTGTAGACCAGGGCCAGCCGGGGGCTGAGCTGGTTGGCGTCGACATATTGATACAATTGATCGAAACGCAGGCCGGCGTTGAGCATGAGCTGATTGGTCAGCTTCCATTCGTCCTGAACGTAGCCGCCGATGTTCCAGCCGAGCAGGGAACTGCTGTCGGTGACGTTGAACGGCGGGCCGGTGACCGCGCCCGGCGATCCAGGCAGGAGGGTGTAAATCGTGCTGACGTTGGTCTGTTCCCCGCTCGCCGCGAAGCCGAACCGCAAGGTGTGGCGGTCGTTGACGAGGTATGACGCGTCGGCCTGGATGCCGTCGAGCATGCTCTGCCGGGTCACGTCCGAGGCCACGTCGTTGAATTCGAGATCGCCGAAGATGTCGGGAACGAAATGGACTTGGGCGTAGCGCGAATAAGCCGCGATTTGCGCGTCGCCGTCGGTGCCGTGCCGCTGCCAGGCCGCGATATTGGCGACGTAGGTGTCGTATTCGTTTTCGTTGAGCGTCGCCGAGTTGGCGTTCGGGTTGCCGAAATCGCCGAGCGCCATCTGGCCGGGATTGTTCGGGATCTGGAACGCGCTGTAGGACGCCGCCGAGATGACCGAAAAGCGCGTCGATGGGTCGAGCAGTGTCGAAGCATAGCCGAAGAACTTGCCCTGCTGGGTGTCGTCGTGGATGGCGTCGAGCGCCGGCGTCGGATTTTCCAACCCGAGAGCGTTCCAATTGCCGCGCGCGCTGACGAAATATTCGCTGTTGTTGCCGACGCTGCCGCCGTAATCGAAGCTCGGCGTGATGGTCTGCTGGCTGCCGCCGTAGAGGCTGACGGCGCCGCCCGGCTGGGCAAAGCTCCGGCTGGTGATGTCGAGGACGCCGGCGGTGCGCAGCCCGTATTGGGCCGGCAGCGCGCCGGCAAGGAGCGACATGCTGCCGATGAAGTTGGTATCGAGGAACGGGCCGAGCGCCGAAACGCCCTCGGGCAGCACGACGCCGTTGATCCTGATCTGGACATTGGCGTATTCGCTTCTGACGTGGAAATTCGGATTGGAGACCGCCGAATCGTAAGAGACGCCCGGAAACTGCAGAATGACCTTGTCGATCGGCGTATTGTCGCCCTGCGGCAGCCGCTCGATCGCCGCACGGTTGATCGTGGAGACCGAAGCGCCGATCTTGGGCAATAGGTTGTCGCGCGCCTGATCGAGGCCCGTCATCTTGGCGTCGAGCGCCGCCTGCGCGGGCGTCGGGCCGGCACTGGCGACGCTGGCCGGTGCGGCTGAAGCGGCCGGCGCTGCCGG
>JASHXZ010000004.1 GCA_030043285.1 Xanthobacteraceae bacterium
TTTCGACAGCGGCTACACGATGGTGATGACGAGCCAGGGCCAAGGAACGCCAACGGCAAGCACCACCATGACGGCGAAGTGGACCGGACCCTGCGCGGCCGGCCAGCAGCCGGGCGACACGATCATGGCAAACGGCTTCAAGATGAACATTCTCCAAATGCAAAACGGCGCAGGTCGGCCCGGAATGCCCGCCCCGCCCAGCCATTGATCGTCGCGGTCAGCGCGACGCCTGGCTAGTCCTCGCTTCCATCAGACGCTCCGCGACCTTGCGCAGGCACGAAGGGCAAAGACAGTCGGTGAAGTTTCCGATTTCAGCGGGCAGCGGCGTCGGCAGCGAAAAGGACTCGGCTGCGCACCAACAATCGCCCCGATGGTTCCCGGTGCAATGGAATTCGCTACCGCAACCTTCGCAGACGACGCGCCGCTCAGTCGATCGCGTATCGTCAGGCCTGGCGCCCACGGGGAGTTGCTTCATTGTTGCTTTGACGTCCTCAACAAGTACGTATCCATGATCCAGCCCTTGCGGGCCTTGGCTTGCGCCCGCATGCGCTCGATGTCGTGCATGACTTCGCACAGGTTTCCAGCAACAAGAATCTCATCCGCGGTGCCGATATAAGCGCCCCAATAAATGTCGACGTCGGTATTGTCGATCGCCTTGAACGAGCAATCGGCGTCGAGCATCACGACCACGTCGTCGATGTCGTTGGGCAGCCCCGCGGCAAGCCGGCGGCCCGTCGTAATGTGGATAGATCGCCCGATCCGATTAAGCGCAATCTTGTGTTTTGCCGCCAAGGCCTGGATCGCGCTGATGCCCGGAATGACCTCGTACGCGAACGCGACAGTGCCTCTTTCAATGATGCGGTCGATGATCCGCAACGTGCTGTCATAGAGCGAAGGGTCGCCCCAAACCAGGAAGGCGCCGCACTCGTCCTCGCCGAGTTCGTCCCCGATCAGCCGTTCGTAAATGCCCGCTCTTTGTTCATGCCATGCCCGCACCGCGGGCTCGTACGATGCGGCCGTGCGATCCCGCGGCGGATCTGCCGTCTCGATCGTTCGGTAGGATTTGTCTTTGATATACCGCTCGCAGATCTCTTTGCGCAGGCGGACGAGGTCTGCTTTCTCTCGTCCCTTGTCCATGACAAAAAAAACGTCGACCTGGTTGAGCGCGTTGATCGCCTGGACCGTAACCTGATCGGGATCGCCGACGCCGATGCCGATAACGAAAACTTTTCTCATAATTGTTCATCCGTCACTTCGCTCGATTGCCGGAGCGGCGACTTCGGATTTCCTCAGCGCGAAATTCCAGCCGCGTTTACCGTTGCGGCCGCAGCCGCTGCATCTGCAATTGCGCCAGGAACGGCACCAGCGGGTGCGCGCCCATTTTCACGATCGAGGGCATGTCGAGCTTGATCAGCGCCTCGCGCTGCGCGGGCGGCAGGGCAAAGCGGTCGGCGAACGCCGCCGCGTCGGCCAGGTACTGCGCCCGCATTCCCGCATCGTGGGCGAGGCCGTGCAGCGCCGAGGTCAGCGCGACCAGTTCGGGCTTGATCGAGGGATAATGCGCGGCCTGCGCCTTTTCGGCCTCGCCGCCGATCCAGCCGAGCGAGGCGTAGTTGTGATGCCAGCTCGGATCCATCGACACGACGTCCGGCTTGCGCTCGCCGAGCGCGCCGGCGGCGGCGGCCCAGCAGCGCAGCTCGATGTTGCCGGTGTCGTCGAGCTCGTCTTCGTCGAAGCCGATCAGCGATTTCAGCTTGCCGGCCGCGAGCTTTTCCAGGACGCGCCGGTCCCAGGCGAGCTCCGGATTGGAATAGCGGTCGGTGCCGGGAAAATGCGACATGCCGCCGCTCGACAGGATCACGGTCTTTAAGCCCAGCGCCGTGACGGTGCGCGCCACCGCCTGGCCGAACGCGTAGCAGCGCTCCATGGTGGGCTGCGGCGGCAGATAGGCGTTGACGTAGATCGGCAGCACCGGGCCGGTGTGGCCGAGATGGGTCAGCGGAATGCCGATGGCGTAATCGATCTTCGCCGTCGAGCTGAAGGCCGGATCGAAATTCTGCCGGTACAGCTGGCGCACCAGCTCGAAGCCGATCTCGCTCGGCACCGTCCAGTGGAACTTTCGCCCGGCGAATTCGCCGCTCGCCTCGCCGCCGACATGGACGGTGAACGGCGGCGCCGCATTGTGGAAGAACTGCTCGGCGTGGTCGTTGGAAAAGATGATCCAGAGGTCGGGGTCGAGCGCGCGCAGCCGCTTGCCGATATCGGCCGCCACCTCGCGCACATGGGCGACCAGCGCCTTGTCCTCGGTGTCCGGCATGGTGAAGAACTGCGGCGCATGCGGCAGCATGGCGCCGCCGATCACGGTTGAGATCATGGTTATTCTCCTCGGCGGCGAAATTATCGCGCGGGCGCACGAACAACAAGCGCAGCGACCAGGCGCATTAGCCATGCGTGCCGCGTTGCTTCACAGTTTGGACGCTGGGTGTTAACCGTCACCCTGAGGTGCGAGCGCAGCGAGCCTCGAAGGGCGACGGCCGAGGCGCTGGGGCCGCATCCTTCGAGGGCCGCTTCGCGGCCGCCTCAGGATGACGGGAAAAAGGGAATGCGATGGTGGATGTGCCGATAACGGTCGCTTGCGGCAATTACGACCGGACGCGCGCGATCAGGGACGGACGCGTGAATGTCGATGGCTGCGCCGTCACCTACCTGCCGCTCTACCCGGAGGAGATTTTTCACCGCGCCTTCAAGTTTCACGAGTTCGACGTTTCCGAGCTGTCGTTCTCCAGCTATCTGCGCACGCTCTCCGCCGGCAATGCCCATTACATCGGCGTGCCCGCCTTCGTGTCGCGGATTTTCCGCCATTCCGGCATCTACATCCGCAACGGCGCCGGCATCAGAAAGCCCGAGGATCTGCGCGGCAAACGCATCGGCGTGCCGGAATATCAGATCACCGCGGTGGTCTGGATGCGCGGCATGATGCAGCACGAATACGGCGTGAAGCCGTCGGACATCCATTGGCGGAGCGGCGGCCAGGAGCAGGCCGGCCGCCATGAGCGCACGCCGCTCAAAGCCATTCCCGGCCTCGACCTGCAGCCGATCGGCGGCGATAAGACGCTGGTCGGCATGCTGCGCGACGGCGAGCTCGACGCGCTGTTCACCGCGCTCGCGCCGTCCTCGTTCCTCAATGGCGAGCCGCACATCGGGCGGCTGTTTCCCGACACCCGCGCCGCCGAGCAGGCGTATTACAAAAAGACCAAGCTGTTCCCGATCATGCACCTGATCGGCATCCGCCGCTCGCTGTGCGAAAAATA
>JASHXZ010000005.1 GCA_030043285.1 Xanthobacteraceae bacterium
CGAAATATTCTCCCGACCTGAACCCCATCGAACAGGTCTTCGCCAAGCTCAAACACTTGCTGAGAAAGGCCGAAGCGCGAACCTTCGAGGCCATTTGCCGCGCCCTCGGCAAGATCCTTCAGGCGTTCACTCCAGACCAATGCGCCAACTACTTCGCAAACTCAGGATATAGACGAACCTAAAATCATCATGCTCTAGTTGGCACAGCGCGCGCGTAGTGTTTATCCTTGCCAGCCAACGGGGAACCGTCGATTTAAAGAACGATTGTTTTGAACCGGCCCTCACGGGAGCAAACCGCATGACCAGCCCCTTCGCTGCCCGCGCGGCGGCATCACGGATTTCCGCGTATGGCGGCGTCCTGGTCTTTTTCGCGCTGGCGATCGCTGGTTTGTTTTTTGTCAAATGGTCGCCCTATTACGCGAAGGGATTCCTTGCTGCCCATAATCACTCGCTCGGCGGTTCGATCGTAAGCGGCAAACTGCCGGCCTCGCCGGCAGTCGGTTTGCAGGCCGGTCTTGACTATTCGATCGCCTACATGAAGGCGATCTGGCAAGCGCTGTTGCTGGGCCTCGCCTTGGGGGCCGGACTTGAGACTGCCCTGCCCCGCGCGCCGCTGCACCGGCTTTTTGCCGGCTCCAAGGGTCCGCTGCGCGCCACCGCCTTCGCCATACCCTCGATGATGTGCACGTGTTGCTGCGCTCCGGTCGCGGTCGGCATGATCGAGAGTGGAGTGAGTGCCTCGTCGGCACTCGTTTTTTGGCTCGCCAATCCGGTCCTCAATCCTGCCGCGCTCGTGTTCATCGGTTTCGTGCTTGGCTGGAAATGGGCGGCGCTCCGACTGATCGTCGGAGTGGCGCTGGTCTTTGTCGTCGGCCATGTGGCGGCGCGATTTGTTTCAGCCGATTGGCGGCCGCGCGGTTTGGCGATGCCACCTGATGACGCCAAGGGGCCATTCCTTGCCGCCTGGGCCAGGGCCTTCTTGCGCCTCGCGGTCCGGCTGCTGCCGGAATACATCGTGCTGGTTTTTGCCCTCGGCATGACGCGGGCATGGTTCTTCCCGGCCATGACGCCCGATATCGGGCATGCCTTTTGGCTCGCGCCTGTACTCGCCGCAGCCGGAACGCTGTTCGTCATCCCGACTGCGGGTGAAGTGCCGATCATCCAGGTCCTGCAGCAATTCGGCCTCGGCAGTGCCGGCGCCGCCGCGCTGCTCATCACCTTGCCGGCGGTCAGTTTGCCTTCGCTTGCCATGTTGGCGCGGACCTTACCCGTGCGTGTCATCATGGTGCTTGGGGTCGGAACGTTCGCCTTCGGCTTGATTGCTGCAGGCGCGGCCGTGGCTTTGGGATTTTCGTGACGCCGCGCGGCTAGGACTGAGCGAAGCTGCGCCGGCATGTCCGATGTCAGGGCTGCACGGATAGCTCGGCCAGCAGCTTTCGCCACGCCGCAATCTCGCGTTCCGGCTTGAACAAGGGCGCGCGGCGCGCAATCGCGCGATGCAGTTTCGCGACGAACCGGGGATCATCTTCGATTCTTGCCAGCAGTCGCGCCAGCGCCTTTGTGTCGCCCACGGGAAAATAGCCGGGATAGTCGGCCCCCAAGAGACCGACATTGCCGTCCATGCGGGAGGCCAAAATGGGCACGCCGACGACGACGGCTTCGGAAATGACGTTGGCGCCGCCTTCGCTGAGCGAGGACAACACCATCGCATGGCTTCGCTGCAATAGCTGCTGGACAGCCGCGCGCGGGACATCGTCGCGCCAGAGATAGCGAGGGTTGGCCGCCATTTCCGCCTGCGCTCTGGCGGCCCATTCGGCGCTGTAGGCGTGGCCAATCTGGACGACGCGGATGCGCGAGGTGGCTGGCAACAGCCGTGCCGCTTGCGCCGCGCGCAACGGGTCTTTCACATCCCGCAGATGACCGATCGCGGCAATGTCGACGTGGTGCCGGCTGGGCTGGCGGGGGCTGGATGGTTTGTGGACCGACTGAAAAATGACGCGAAGCTTTTTGCGAAACTTTTTTGGCACGACGCGCCAGGCCAAACTGTTTAATGCGACAAGCCTGTCGGCAAGTTCCATCGACCGCAGCGTCGGCTCCGGATCCTCGCTTATGTACTGATAGATGTCAGTGCCGCTAAGCTGGAGAATGAGCCGCCGCCCGGGATAGAGCATCTTGAAACGACGTATGGCCTCGGCGCTACGCCACGCATGGATGGCAACCATGGCGTCGGCAGACTCGTCGTCATATTGCGTGGCGATGGTCACGCGATGATGCAGCCGCCGCAGAATGCGCGCCCAGCGCAGTGCCGCGACGGCATTGCCGGTCCGTGTACTCGGGCCCGGCGGAGTGATAACAATAATCTTCATGGATCAGGCAATCCTAGAGCGGCCCACCAGCGGTGCGACCCCCGCGGAATTGGCTTCCCAGCTGCAGCAAACACGCGCGCGAACCGTTCGGCTGACCGAGGCGTTGTCATCAGAACAGTTGATGGGCCTCAAGCTCGATATCGTCAATCCGGTACTGTGGGAGATCGGTCACGTCGGTTGGTTTCACGAATATTGGACACTACGCCAGAGCCACGGCAAACCGGCGCTTATCGATCGCGCCGACGAGCTGTGGAATTCCAGTACGGTGCCGCATGACACGCGCTGGGATCTCGATCTGCCGGATCGCGACGCGATCTTTGCGTATCTGACGGACGTTCTCGAACACCAATGCGATCAGCTTACTCGCGCCGAATTTCCCGAGCGCGCCCTTTATTTCTACGAACTTGCGATCCGCCACGAGGACATGCACGTCGAAGCGCTGACTTACATGCGCGAAACACTTGCCTACCCGCCGCCCCAGCATCTTGGCGATCACGTCTCTACCGCCGCCGGGGCGCTACCGGGCGACGCCGACGTGGTCGGCGGCACTTGGCGGCTCGGCGCCACGCGCACTGACGGATTCGTCTTTGACAACGAGAAATGGGCGAACGACTTCGAACTGAGCCCGTTCCGCATTGCACGGGCTCCGGTCACCAACCGGGAATTTGCCGCGTTCGTCGAGGCTGGCGGTTACCGCATTCGTGAATTTTGGAGCGATGCCGGTTGGGCCTGGCGAGAACGCCAGCGTGCCGAGCGCCCGGTATACTGGCAGCCGAAGTCCGATGGCGTATGGACGTGGCGTCGGTACGACCGCACCGAGATCCTCGCTCCGGATGCTCCAGTTGTTTTCGTCAATTGGCACGAGGCCGAGGCTTGGTGTCGCTGGGCTCGGCGGCGACTGCCGACTGAGGCAGAGTGGGAGGCGGCGGCGCTTGGCGAGCCGAGCGCGGATGGCCGCCGGTTGTCCGAGGCGAAGCGGCGCTGGCCGTGGGGCGGCGCCGCACCGACGCGCCAGCATGCCAATCTGGATTTTGCTTTCGACGCACCGCTTGACGTGGCGGCTTGTCCGCAAGGCGACAGCGCGTTCGGCTGCCGACAAATGGTCGGCAATGTTTGGGAATGGACGGCGTCCGACTTCGCGCCATTTGCCGGCTTCGCCGCCGACCCTTACGAAGACTATTCGCAGCCCTGGTTCGGCTCGCGGAAGGTCTTGCGGGGCGGCGCTTGGGCGACCAGCGCACGTATTGCGCGGCCTGGCTACCGGAATTTCTTTCCGCCCGATCGAAACGACGTGTTTGCCGGCTTCCGCAGCTGCCCTCTCTGAAATTTGAACCGCATCGGCGGATCGACTGTGGCAGTGAATATGATCAGGACTATTTCGTCATCAGGTGAGCATCCATGAACGTCCCCGCGGTGAAAGCCCCTACGGTGCCATTGACCAGTCTTGCGCATGGCGGCGGCTGCGGCTGCAAGCTCGCACCGGCGGTGTTAGAACAATTGTTGGCCGATCAGCCGCTCGCGGCCCCGTACCGGCAATTGCTCGTCGGCACCGAGACACCCGACGACGCCGCGGTCTGGCAGCTCGATGACGGGACGTGCGTGATCGCGACCACCGACTTCTTCACGCCGGTTGTCGATGACCCGTACGACTTCGGGCGCATTGCCGCGACCAATGCGATTTCGGACGTCTATGCCATGGGCGGCAAGCCAATCATGGCGTTGGCAATCCTCGGCATGCCGCTCGACAAGATGGCGCCCGAAACGGTGCGCGAAATTCTCAAAGGCGGTGCGGCTGTTTGCGGCTCTGCGGGCATTCCGGTCGCCGGCGGCCACTCCATCGACTCGCCCGAACCAATCTACGGCCTCGCCGTCATCGGTATTTGCAAGACCGAGGATGTGCGGCGCAAATCCGACATCCGCCCAGGCGACGCATTGATCCTGACCAAACCTCTTGGCGTCGGCATCTATTCGGCGGCGATCAAAAAGGGAGTGCTGTCGCCCACCGGCTATGCCGACATGATCGCGACGACCACGCGGCTCAACAAGGTCGGCACCGATTTGGCTAGGGATGCCGACGTTCATGCCATCACCGACGTGACGGGTTTTGGATTGCTGGGACATGCGCTGGAGATGGCGCGCTGCTCCAAGCTGACGCTCGTCCTTCGCGCCGGCGATTTGCCGTTGCTGCCGGAGGCCGCGAGCCTCGCGCAACAGGGCTTCGTCACCGGTGCTTCGCTGCGTAATTGGGCGAGCTACGGCAACGACGTGAGCCTGCCGGCGCATATGCCCGACTGGCAGCGCCACCTTTTGACCGATCCTCAAACGTCGGGCGGGCTTCTGATCTCCTGCGCGCCCGAGCGCGCTGAAGCGATCGTGCGCACCATTGTGGCTGCCGGATATGCGGACGCTCGCGTCATCGGCCACGCCAAGAGCGGCCCACCGCTGCTTGCCGTCGACGCTTGACGTCTGCCGGCGGCGCTTTCTTGACATTCGAGGATCGGCGACTAGGTTGACGGCACTTAAATCGCTTTTCGAGGTTCCGCCATGGCTAAAGCCACCACCATCAAGGTCAAGCTGGTATCCAGCGCCGACACCGGCTTCTATTACGTCACGCGCAAGAATTCGCGGACCATGACCGACAAACTGGTGAAGAAGAAATACGACCCCGTGGCCAAGAAGCACGTCGAGTTTCGCGAAGCCAAGATCAAGTAACGCGCGCCGGAGCCTTGTTTAAGCATCATGCCCGGCCCAGCGGCCGGGCGTGGCGTTTCAGGCGTCTGAGCCGAAAAGGTGGCCGGGCGGGAACGGCATCATGAGGAGGCCACTCGCACCGCTCCCGCGCCGGCCGAACCCCACGGACCCAGGAGATGCGGCGGACCTGAGCACTCCGTAGGGTATTGAGCAAAGCCGTACATTTCGCGCCGTCGCGTGAACACGCGCGGCAAATGGTTGTTGTCGCCGGCTTATGTCTGCTTGCCGACAAAATTACCGTAATCCACAGGGAAAGCAATCGCCAAGATTTCGCCAAATTGTCTGGCCGGGGATAACCAAAACAATTGACCCTAATATTTAACAACTAATAGATGCGCAGCGTTGGCGTACTTCGCCGTCGGTTGCGACACGCCTCGTCGGATCGCGCTTTCAAGCCGCGTCGGGGACGACCCGGTTGCGGCCGTCGCGCTTGGCGCGATAGAGCGCCTGGTCGGCGCGCTTGAGCAGCGCCGCCGCGCTGTCATCGCGGCCGCGCACGGCCGCGATCCCGATCGAAATCGTCACCGGGATGCTGCGCGCGCCCTGCTGGATGACAAACGGGTCGGCGGCGATGCGCCGGCGCAGGCGTTCGGCGACCATGGCGGCAACCGCCATGTCGGTTTCCGGCATCACGATGACGAATTCTTCGCCGCCGTAACGGCAGGCAAGATCGATGCCACGGATCGAGCGGCGGATGCGCAGCGCGAACTCGCGCAGCACGTCATCGCCGGCGTCGTGACCATGGCTGTCGTTGATCGCCTTGAAGTAGTCGATGTCGAGCACCAGGGCGGTCAGCGGCTTGCCGCGCGATTTGGTCTGGTCGATCAAGGTCGCCAGATGGCTTTCCATGTAGCGGCGATTGAACAGGCCGGTGAGCGCGTCGGTGATCGCCATCTCGATCGACATCTGCACGCTGTCGCGCAGCCGCTCGGTGTAGCGGCGCCGGCGCACCTGGGTACGGGCGCGCGCCAGCAGCTCGTTCTTGTCGATCGGGCGCATCAGATAATCGTTCACGCCGATTTCCAGGCCGCGCACCATCCGCGCGGTGTCGTCGGGATCGGTGACGGCCAGGATCGGCGTGTTGCGTGTGCGCTCGAGCGAGCGGATCTGGCTGCACAGCCGCAGCGCATCGAAGTTTTCCAGTCCCAGCGAAACGATGACGAGGTCGTAATTGCCATCGGCTGCGCGGAACAAGGCCTGGTTCGGATTAGCCTCGACGTCCACGTCCTGCTCGCTGGCGAGTATCGCGGCGATGCGTTCGTGCGACGAGGCGCGATCGTCGACGACGAGCACACGGCCGCCGTGTCCGTCATCGGCGATAGCTTCACGCTCCGGAGATTCGATGCCGATGTCGCGCGAGGTCACCGCCCGCATGCGCAGCTCGTCGGTGATCATTTTCAGCCGCGCCAACGAGCGGACCCGCGCGATCAGCGCGAAGTCGGATATCGGCTTATTGAGAAAATCGTCGGCGCCGGCTTCGAGCCCGCGGACGCGGTCGGACGGCTGGTCGAGCGCTGTCACCATGACGACCGGGATGTGGTGGGTGGCCGGATTGGTCTTCAGCCGCCGGCAGGTTTCGAAGCCGTTGATGACGGGCATCATGGCGTCGAGCAGAACGAGATCACATTCGCCGCGTTCGCAGATGGCGAGCGCCTCTTCGCCGTTCATCGCCGTGATCACGTCGAAATACTCCGCCGACAGCCGCGCTTCGAGCAGCTTTACGTTGGCCGGAATATCATCGACGACGAGAACGCGAGCGGTCATCACGAATACCTTACGGGTTGCCCAAAAAGTGCCGGACGGTCTCGATGAACTTGCCGACCGAGATCGGCTTCGACAGATAAGCCTCGCAGCCGCCTTCGCGGATGCGCTCCTCGTCGCCCTTCATGGCGAACGCGGTGACCGCGACCACCGGAATGCGCTTGAGTTCGACATCGTCCTTGATCCACTTGGTCACTTCCAGGCCGGACACTTCGGGCAGCTGAATGTCCATGAGGATCAGGTCCGGCCGATGCTTGCGCGCAAGATCGAGCGCGTCGATGCCGTTGCGCGTGCCGACCGTCCGATAGCCGTGCGCCTCCAGGAGGTCGTGGAAGAGCTTCATATTGAGCTCATTGTCCTCCACAATCAGGACAGTTTTGGCCATCCCCGATCCTTCCGCCCCCTGCCCCATCGACGTCCCGCGGCGGCAAAGGGCGGTCCTGCCGACACACCCGCCCTAGACCGCCCGAAAGCTAGCGGCGATACGTTACGGAAAGGCAAATGCAACCGATGAAACGGCCGTCACGACCCACGCGCGAGGCGGCCGAAATGCTGGCCGTTCAAGCACTCGCCTTCATCGCCGAAGAACCGCAATCGCTGAGTCGCTTTCTCGATACAAGCGGGATTTCGGCGGACGAGATTCGCACCGCCGCCGCCGAACCTGGATTTCTTGCCGGCGTGCTCGCGTATATGATGGGCGACGAGACTCTCCTGCGCGCGTTCGCCGACCGTGCCGGCATCGATCCGGCCGAGCTGGCGCCTGCCGCAAGCGCGCTCGGCGGCGCGTGGGAGCGCGATCTGCCGTAGAGTATTGCATCGTTGCCCGAACTTCTGCCGTGAGATCGTTGGGCCGTGAGCTTCTGCCGCGACTGCCTCGCCGATGCCCGGGCCGGCGCGCTACGCTGCGCCGCCTGCGGCTCGCCGCGCCTGTTGCGCCACAACGAGCTCGGCACGCTTGCCATCGCCCACATCGATTGTGACGCCTTCTACGCCACGATCGAAAAGCGCGATGATCCAAGCCTTGCCGCCGAACCGGTGATCGTCGGCGGCGGCCGGCGCGGCGTGGTGGCGACGGCGTGCTACGTGGCGCGTACCTTCGGGGTCAGATCGGCGATGCCGATGTTCGAGGCGTTGCGGCTATGCCCGCACGCTAAGGTCATCCGGCCGAATATGGAAAAATACGCCACGGTCGGCCGCGAGGTGCGCCGCATGATGCTTGGGCTGAGCCCGCTGGTCGAGCCACTCTCGATCGACGAGGCGTTCCTCGACCTCGCCGGCACCGAGCGGCTGCACCGCATGACGCCCGCTAAGGCCTTGGCGCAGTTTGCCCGCGAGGTCGAGACGACGCTCGGCATCACGGTTTCGATCGGGCTATCCGGCAACAAGTTTCTCGCCAAGATCGCCTCCGATCTCGACAAGCCACGCGGCTTCGCCGTGCTCGGCATCGCCGAGGCGCCGGCCTTCCTGGCCGAAAAGCCGGTGAGCTTCATCTTCGGCGTCGGCAAAGCGAGCGCCGCGCGCTACGCCCGCGACGGCTTTTTGCGCATCGCCGACCTGCAGCGCACTAGTGAGGCTGAACTGGCGCGCCGTTACGGCGACGAAGGCCGCCGCCTGGCGCGGCTCGCACGCGGCATCGACCACCGCAGGGTCAGCGCCGACCGTGAAACGAAAAGCGTCTCCTCGGAGACCACCTTCGAGCACGACATCGCCGATTTCCGCGCACTGGAGCGCATTCTTTGGGTTCAGACCGAGGAGGTTTCGGCTCGCCTGAAAGCCAAGGCGCTTGCTGGCGCTACCGTTACGTTGAAGCTCAAGACCGCGGATTTTGCCATTCGCACCCGGGCACGCTCGTTCGCGGCGCCGACCCAGCTCGCCGGCCGCATCTTTGCTGCGGCGCAGGACTTGCTGCGGCGCGAAGCCGACGGCACGAAATATCGTTTGCTCGGCGTCGGCCTGAGCGCGCTCGTCACCGCCGAACAGGCCGATCCCGCCGATCTCGTCGATGGCCGCGCCGCCGAGGCCGAGCACGCGGTCGACCGCGTTCGCGCCCGTTTCGGCGACAACGCAGTGATCAGGGGCTTGGCGTTCGAGCGGCCGGAGGAAAGCTGAACGCGCGCAACTGGCGCGTCGGCGAGCCGCAGCTTATGGGCAGGGCTTTTGCGGTTTGAGCTCGAGCGAAGCCAGCTTTCCCTTCACGACAAAGTCGTTGTAGTCGAGCATGAGCGCGCGCGAGATGCCGTTTTCGTAGAGCTCGAAGCTGAGCGCATAGTCCGGCGTCTGCTCGCCGCTGTCCGACGCCTTGTTCTTGGCGAAATAACTGATCGTCACCGGCCAGCGCGCCATGTCGGCAAGCTTCGGCTCCTTGCCGGCGGGA
>JASHXZ010000006.1 GCA_030043285.1 Xanthobacteraceae bacterium
CCAACAGGACCTCGACGCATCGGAGAAGCGTAGATCGCATCAGCAACATCCCACCGTTCACCTCATCCTGAGGCGGTCGCGAAGCGGCCCTCGAAGGATGCAGGCCGAGGCGCCCGGGCCTGCATCCTTCGAGGCCCGCGCTGCGCGCGGGCACCTCAGGATGAGGGTCAAAATCCGCGCAAGCGAGTCAGTGTTTCGCGGCCGCGGCGCGGACCATTTGCAGCATGTCGTGGACGGCCGGCTGGTTCTTGGTGACGTCGTCGGCGACGGGGCCGAGCAGCGTCTTCATCTTGGCGAGGTCATCGTCGGGCAGCGTGTGCACGGAGCCGCCGAGCGCGGTCCAGTCGCCGACCAGCTTCTTGGAGAAGTCGAACACCCATTGCTGGCTCTTGCCCTGAACCGCGGCGCCGCCCTCGAGCACGATCTTCTGCAGGTCGGGCGGCAGCGTATCGAGCCATGGTTTCGATACCACCGCGATGGAATTGATGAAGGTGTCGTTGGTGACCGTAAGCGTCTTGAGCAGATCGTTCATCTTGAAGGCGACGAATACCGAAATGCCGCTGATCGTGCCGTCAATGGTGCCCTGGTCGAGCGCCGGCACGACTTCGGAGAGTGGCATGCCGATGCCGGTGGCGCCGAGCTTCGCCATCTTCTGCCGCTCGAGCTCGGTACCGTTGATGCGCAGCTTCTTGCCGGCGAAATCGGAGAGCCGCAGGATCGCTTTCTTGGCGCCGTAGTCGGAGGCGCCTAGCCCGAGCGTGGCGATGCCGACCATGCGCTTCGGCGCTACCAGCGCGAACATCGCTTTCTGCACCGCCGGGTCCGCTATCGTGGCGGCCGCATTGGCTTCGTCGCGGAACACCATGGGCGCGCTGAACACGCCGAAGCGCGGATCGACGCCGACGAAGAAATCGACCGGACCGATATAGCCCTGGATGGTGCCGAGCTGAACGCCCTCGATCTCGCGCGGGATCGGGCCGAGCTGGCTGTTCGGATAGATTTGCACCTCGATGCGGCCGCCCGAGGCCTTCTCGACCTGCTCTTTGTAGAACTTGAGGAACTGGTGCTGCCCCTCGTTCATGGTCGCGGTGCCGAACTTCATCACCACCGCGGCGGCGTTGGCCGGACCCAAGGACGCGAGACAGGCGAGGGCGGCCGCAAGCACAACGGCCGCGCCAGTTACCCGCCGGCGCGCACGCAGACATGGTTGGATCACGAGTTCCCCCTCCCTGGCCTTGCGTCGGATTATTGGCCTCCTGGCCAGCAAGCGGCGCTAGGGCTGACGGGCGACTATAGGTCGCTAACGGAACCTGCCAAGCGGCCTTTTGCCACGAGGGGCGTGGTTCCATCTTGGGAACCATCGGCAAAATTTTCTTGGAAAATCTCCTTTGCGGCCGGAACCATAGCCACCTAACCGCGTTTCGGGTCATGGCTGAAAAGATCGGGGTCCACGTGTGAGGGGGCTTCCGGGTCAACGTTGCGCAGGCACACCATGGCACGCCGCCTCTGCGGGCGGTGAGAAGCCGTGGCGCGAGTGCTTTGCCGTTGACCCGACGTCTATCCCTCTTGCGCGGCTGCAAGCGCCTACCACGTGCGTCACCGCAGTCTCGAGGTTTCGGCCACCGGTCCAGCGTTCCGGCCCGTTAACTCCCCTTTAGGCCCGGCGCGGGTCTTGGAGATTCCTATGCAACCCACCGAAGAAATCGTCGGCTCGACCAATGGTTCCGCCGCTCCGCTGTCGCAGCATCCGGACCAGGCGCTCAACGACGATGCGCGCGGGCTGACTGAACTCCTCCATGCGTTGCAGGCAATGCGCGTTGGCGACTTCTCCGTACGCATGGCCGGCGACCGCGTCGGGCTGATGGGCAAGATTGCCGACACCTTCAACGAGATCGTCGGCACCAACCAGCGCATGGCCAAGCAGCTCGAGGATGTCGGCCAGGTCGTCGGCCGCGAGGGCCGCACCCGCCAGCGCGTGCGCCTCGGTCTGTCCGACGGCGCCTGGGGCGAGATGGAGTCCTCGGTCAATTCGCTGATCGACGATCTGCTTTGGCCGACCACGGAAGTGACCCGCGCCATCGCCGCGGTGGCGCAGGGCGACCTGCTTCGCACCGTCAGCCTCGACGTCGACGGCCGGCCGCTCAAGGGCGAGTTCCTGCGCTCGGCCGAGATCGTCAACACGATGATCAAGCAGCTCAACGTGTTCACCTCGGAAGTCACCCGCGTCGCCCGCGAGGTCGGCACCGAAGGCAAGCTCGGCGGCCAGGCCCAGGTCGGCGGCGTCACCGGCGTGTGGAAGGATCTCACCGAGAGCGTCAATTCGATGGCCTCGAACCTCACCGCGCAGGTCCGCAACATCGCCGAGGTGACGATCGCGGTGGCCAACGGCGACCTGTCGAAAAAGATCACCGTCGATGTGCGTGGCGAGATCCTGCAGCTCAAGGAAGCCATCAACACCATGGTCGATCAGCTGCGCTCGTTCGCCTCCGAAGTGACCCGCGTGGCGCGAGAAGTGGGCACCGACGGCAAGCTCGGCGGCCAGGCGATCG
>JASHXZ010000007.1 GCA_030043285.1 Xanthobacteraceae bacterium
TCGAACCGGGGTGGGGTGGCGAGTATGATCTTCTCGTTCGATCTTCTTATCAACGCCATCGTTTCCGGCATCCTGATCGGCGGCTTTTACGCGGCGGTGACCTGCGGGGTGTCGCTGTCGTTCGGCATCCTCGACATCGTCAACATTGCCCAGCCGGCCTTCATCATTCTCGGCTCCTACATCGCCTACATACTCAACGCCGACTTCGGCATCGATCCGATCGTGGTCAGCATCATCGTGCTGCCGGCGTTCTACCTGCTCGGCGCCGTCATCTACCAGGTCTACTATCTCGCGTTCGAGCGGCGCGGCCAGGAATCGTTGCGCGGGCTCGCCTTCTTCTTCGGGCTGCTGTTCATCACCGAAGTTTCGCTGGTGCTCTATTTCGGCGTCGATTACCGCTATGTGCAGGCGAGCTATATCGGCCCGACCTGGCATTTCGGCGAGATCGACGTGCCGCTGCGCATCCTGGTGCCGTGCCTCGTTTCGCTGCTCTTGATCGCGTCGCTGCAGCTTTTGCTCAGCCGCACCTTCGTCGGCCGCGCCATCATGGCGGTGGCGCAGGACCAATTGGCGCTCCGCCTGATGGCGGTCGACCCGGTGCGCATCAAACGCATCGCGTTCGGCATCTCGATTGCAACGGCATCGCTGGCCGGCGCTTTTCTGATCATCATCCAACCGGTCGAGCCCTCGGTCGGACGCGAATATATCGGCCGCGTCTTTGCCATCTGCGTGCTCGGCGGCATGGGCAGCCTGCCCGGCACGGTGATCGCCGCCATGCTGATCGGCATCGTCGAGAGCCTGACGGCGACCTTCTATGGCCCGTCTTGGGCGCCGGCCGTATCGTTCGGCATTCTCTTGTTGACGCTGGCCGTGCGGCCGGCGGGCTTGTTGGGACGGTGAGCGTGCGCTCGATTCCCTTTCTGCTGCTCTCGCTGGTCATCGCCGCCGTCGCATTCGCCGGCGCGATGCAGCTTGGCAACGATTACATCTTCTTCGCCGGCTACGTGGTGCTGCAGTACATCGTGCTGGCGTCGGCCTGGAACATCCTCGGCGGCTATTGCGGCTATGTGAATTTCGGCACCGCGGGCTTCTTCGGGCTCGGCGCCTACTCGACCGTCGCCGTTTACCAATTCGTCGAGGCCTACGCGTTGCCGCATGTCGTCCCGATCCCGGCGTTGATCCTGCTTGGCGGCATCGTCGCCGGCGTGGTCGGCTTCGGCATGGGCTATCTGACGCTGCGGCTGCGCGGCGCGTTCTTTGCCATCGCCACGCTGGCGCTCGCCGTGGTGATGGAGACGCTGGTGGTGAACTGGGATTTTGTCGGCGGCTCGCGCGGCGCCTACATCATTCGCCCGGAAACGATCGCCCCGCTCGGCAGCTACGTCAAATATCTGGCGCTGCTGATGATGCTGCTCGCGGTGGCTGCGCTCAATGTCGCTCGCCTGATCGAGCGCTCCCGGCTCGGCTACGGCTTCGCCACCATCCGCGACGATGAGCTGGCGGCCGAGGCCGCGGGCGTGCCGACGCTGCGGCTGAAGCTGATCGCGACCACGATTTCGGGCGCGCTGATGGGCATGGCCGGCGCGCCGTTTCCCTACTACATCGGCTATCTGCAGCCGGGTTCGACGTTCGGCTTCGATGTTGCGGTGAATTCGATCGCCATGCCGCTGATCGGCGGCACGTCGAGCTGGGTCGGCCCGCTGATCGGCACGCTTCTGCTCGGCTCGCTGCAGCAGCTCATCACGGTGACGATTTCCTCGGCGGTCAATCTGTTGCTGGTCGGCGCGCTGCTCGTCATTTTCGTGATCGTGGCGCCGAACGGTATCCTCGGCCTCTTTCACAAATACCTGCAGCGCAAGCCCGATGATTTTGTCGGCCGCCGCCGCGTCGACCTCGAAGCGCCCGCCGCGGCGGCGCCGGCATCCGATGCGGCGCCGGGGTCGCCGCCATGAGCGAGCTGCTCGAAGTCGACAATCTCGGCAAGCGTTTCGGCGGCTTCGTCGCGCTCGAGAACATCGCGCTCTCGGTGCGCGCCGGCGAGCGGCTCGGCCTGATCGGTCCGAACGGCTCGGGCAAGAGCACGCTGGTCAACTGCATCTGCGGCACCCTGCGCAACGAACAGGGCTCGGTGCGGTTCGACGGCCGCGTCATCGACCGGCTGCCGGCGCACCGGCGCACGCGGCTCGGGCTGGCCCGCAGCTTTCAGCTGCCGCGCCCGTTCGTCAGCCTCAGCCTGATCGATAACGTGCGCATTCCGCTGCTCTACACCGTCGAGGCGCGCGGTGCCCATCACGCCGCCGCGACGGTCGACGAGCACTGCCATCGGCTGCTGCACGAAGTCGGGCTCGAGGCCAAGGCGCGGCACCTGCCGCGCGACCTCACGCAGGTCGAGATGCGCAAGCTCGAACTGGCGCGCGCCATGGCGGCGGAGCCGAAGCTGCTGATCGCCGACGAGGCGATGGCCGGACTGACGCATTCGGAGATCGAAGACATTCTGGCGCTGCTGGTCCGCTTGAACGAACAAGGCGTCACCGTCATCCTTATCGAGCACATCATGAGCGCGGTGATGAGTTTTTCGCGCCGCCTGGTGGTGCTGGT
>JASHXZ010000008.1 GCA_030043285.1 Xanthobacteraceae bacterium
GCGACGGACCATTCGTCCTGCAGCAACTCGGCACCTATCACGACGTGCTGCATGACAGCGCCACCGGCGCCAAGGTCGAAATCTCCTATCAGGGCGTAGGCGATTTCAGCACCAGCGTCGACCGCACGAGCGCGACCGTGTCGAGGGGAGAAGAGGCGAAATTTGAAGTGACCTTCAAGAGCGTGTCTGGCTTCGCCGGCACCGTGACGCCCGCGGTGTCTGATATGTCGCAGATTACCGGCGCTTCGGCGTCGTGGTCGGCGCCGATGGTGGGCACGGGGTCCTGGGCCACGCCGGTGGTGAAGGTGAGCTCCGGCGATTCGACCGCCGTTGGGTTGGCGATCAAGACGTCGAGCGCGACGCCGCCGGGTACCTACAAGATCAATGTGCAGGGCACCAACGGCTCGGTCACGCACGCCGCGCCGTCGGAGATCGAGTTGATAGTGAAGGAATAGCAGCGCTACTTGATGCGTTTGCTCATCGTAAGGGAGTCGCGCGCGGGGGACGCATCGCGCAAGACGCGACCAGCCCCCGTCACGTGGCCCATGAGCGATGCGGTCGATGCGT
Source organism: Xanthobacteraceae bacterium (assembly GCA_030043285.1). Taxonomy (GTDB): domain Bacteria; phylum Pseudomonadota; class Alphaproteobacteria; order Rhizobiales; family Xanthobacteraceae; genus BOG-931. The sequence continues at coordinate 568 of JASHXZ010000008.1, forward strand.
GTGCGCTTCCTGCATCGCCATTTTGGCCTCGCTTTGCATCAATCATGCGACACTTTGATCCGGCCATAAGCGCTTGGTCATGAATAATAATTTCAGCTTGAACTCCGGCATTGGTAAAGCCTATGATTTATCCCAAACGAAAGTCAGCATCCATTGTCGCAACCAGCGCAGCGTTCCCAAGTTATGTCGTCGGCGGCAGGCGAGGATCCGTTCGCCGGCCATCTCGGGGATTGCCGAACGGCTGTCGCTTTCCAGCGTGATGCATTGGCGCAACGAGACAGGCGGTCCGGCGGCTTCATCATTGTAGCGGTACTGTGGATACTGGGCGCGCTGGCGACACTGGCGGTGATTTACAACCTTTATGCGCGGCAGACCGCGCTGGAATTCGTCGACCACGACGAGCGTCTGCAGGCCCAGGCGCTGGCGGTTTCTGGCGTCGAACTGGCCGCCTACCGGATCCTCTCTTTCGGCAACAACCGGCCGTCTCTCGGGCAGTTCAGTTTCCGCCAGGGCTCGGCAGTTATCGACGTGGCGTTCACTGCAGAAAATAGCCGGATCGACCTGAATTTTGGTCCCAAAGAGCTGATCGCCGGATTGTTTGCTGGACTGGGCGCGTCACCTGAAGACGCTGCAGCCTTCGCGAATCACGTCGACGCTTGGCGGACGCCGCTCAATCCCGGCGCGACCGACGCCGAGGCGGTCCTTTACCAAGGTGCCGGCAAGGCGTATGGCCCGCGTCACGGACCCTTCCAGCACGTCAACGAGTTGACCATGGTGCTCGGCATGCCGACGTGGCTGATCGAACGGGCATTGCCGTATTTCACGATCTACTCGGGGCAACGAGCCGTCGACGTGCTCAGTGCCTCGCCGCAAGTGCTGGCGGCCGTGCCGGGAATGACTCCCGACCTCATGCAAAGCCTGCCGACGCAGGGCTCCGGAGCCCAGCTCGGCGCTTGGCGGGCGCAGTTTGGCTACGCCGCAAGCTTTTTGACGATGGGGCCGAGCTCAGCAGATCACGTAGACGTGGATGTACGGTTTCCGAGCCAGCGTCACATACGCAGCGATGCAGTCATTCTGGTTTTGGACCGTGACCTCGAGCCTTACCACGTGTTGTCCTGGAACGACGAGGAAATCGCCGTCGGCCAGCGCGCTGGCGCGAGCCCGTACTGACGGCAGCGTTGGGTCATCATCAGGACCGTTCGCTCTCGCTGCCTGTGACCTCCTTTACGAGACCCTGATGCCGCTCTGTTTCTGCTTGCCGGCGGTAATCGGACACGACGCTATTTGTGCAAATAAAACAGATTTTGCTCGACCTGAAGGTCGCAGTCGCGGAACGCTTCGACCAGCGCTTCAAGCACGTCGGTCGCACCGACCGCATTTTCGTGGAGGGCATCGCGGGCGATGTCGGCGGCAAGGGCATGAAGATGGACCGCAGCCGCGACGCGCAAATCGTTAAGCAACACCCGCGCGAACGGGCGATCTGCGGTCGTTGCCGAATCGCCGGCATCGGCGCCGTCGCTCCGGTGATCGACGTGCCGCGCCAGTGCCGCGCCGATGAGTCCGCACAACAGCTCATCAACGCTCGGTTTGGCCAGCGCCGCATTGCCGCTCAAATTGATCCAAGCCTCCTCGGACGCTCCGGCGACCACGCTCCGCCGCCCCTTGAGCACCACGCAGGCGTCGGTCGCTCGGGCAATCCGCCGCGCCGCCGAGACGCCGTCGGCCCGGATATTCTCGAGCGCGAGCCCGGCGAGCCGCGCCGCCTGCGCCGGATGCGGCGTCAGGACCAGAAACGGCGTTTTGGCGCCGCGTTTGATTTCGGCAAATCGCCCTTCGAACGCATCCAAGCCATCGCCGTCGATGATCAGCGGCAGCGTACAGGTGCTGGCCAGCCGCCGCACGAAAGTGCCCGTCGCCGGGTTGTGCGAAAGTCCTGGCCCGATCACGACGGCATCTTTACCGGCAAGAAGCCCGCCAATCCGGTCGTTTGCCGCTTCGGCGATGGTGCCTTGGTCGGTTTCGGGCAAAGCATAAGTCGCGAGCGCCGCAGCAAAACCAGCAACGGTCGGCTGGATCGATTTCGGACACGCCACCGTCACGCCGCCGGCGCCGGCGTTCAAAGCCGCCATACCGGTAAGCGCTGCGGTGCCTTCCCGGCCCGCTGAGCCAGCGATTACGAGCACATGGCCCAAGCTTTGGCCCAAGCTTTGGCCGGAATCTTGGCCGAAGTCTTGACCTGACTCTTGGCCGAGCGGCCGCGACGTGTGCTCGGACTCCGGCGCAAACGTCATGCCGACCTCGCGGCCGGTGATCACCTGGACGCAAGCCGAACTCGGCACAAAGGTCGGCTGCACGCCGAGTTCGCTGACCGCAATTGGCCCTGCAGTCAAATCGCCCAATACGTGAGCTGGCTTCGGCGCGATCAACGCGATGATGCCGTGCGAGAAAACCACGTTGCCGCCGCTGGCGCGCAATGCTGCCTTGCTGTCAGCGTCGACACCCGTCGGTACGTCAATAGCGACGATGCTGCCCGAAGCGTCGTTTACCGCCGCGACCGCAGCAGCGACAAGGCGGCGCAACGGCGCCTTGAATCCAGTCCCCACCAAGGCATCGATGATTAAATCGGCGCCAAGCGCCTGCTGCACGGGATCGCGCGCGAAGTCCGCTTCGTCGGCGATCCAGATCGGCTCGGCGTGAGACGGAAGGCACGCCGCGACTTCGGGGCGTAGTTCCTCGGCTCCCTTTGCCAAAATGATGAGCGAAACCGTATCGGCGACGCGATGAAGGGCCTCGGCAGCAATCAGTCCGGCGCCGCCCTTCTTACCTTTGCCGCAGAGAACGCAGACCGAGCGGAATTTAAACTGCGATGCGCAGAATTGGGCGACGGCGTAGCCGGCCCGCCGCAGCAACACCTCGGGGCTTGCCTCCGGTCCGCTCGCCGCTTCAGCAGATTCGCTGCCGGTGAAAATTCGCATCGCGACTTAGGAGACAATTGAATATTCGTCCGGCCGGATGCGCGTGACCTTTCGCCTGGCGCGCAACGGCACGACGATGCCCAATTCCGGATCGGCAAAATCGGCAAACAGCGGCGGCCGCGGTGCCATGAGCACCGGCTCCGGAAAGAAAAACGAGCCGTAGCGGGCGATTTGCCCCAATCCCGGCGCGTCCTGGACGATGCAAGGCGCCCGAGTGAAGCCCGCTTGCAGCAAACGATAGAGCCGATGAGAGCCGCCGCAAAGCAGCAACCGATCCCGATGGCGCAGGACCACGACGAGATTGGGCTGCGCCGCGATCATGAAACTTACCAGGACCCGCCCGTCTTCCGCCTGCTGACTGCAGCGCACGCTCACCACCTCCAAGGCGGGATGATTGCCGACGATGCTGACGGATTTTTGCTGGTGATCCAAACTCACATGAAATGGCGAGGCATGCTTGGGATTAAAGCAAAGCCGCACGGCCGACAGCGGATTCGTCGGATCGAGAGCGGAGCCGTCAAAACTTTCTCCGTAGCGGACATCCAGGCTTGGAAAAGCTGGGATCAAACTTGCGATTTCGACCAGCTCCGCGGTCCA
>JASHXZ010000009.1 GCA_030043285.1 Xanthobacteraceae bacterium
AATTCGCTAGGCGGGCGTTACCCGCCCCTTCCTGTCCCAGTCCAGAGGCAGCACCCCTCACTCCGGCCGTAGTACCGGAGCGCGTGATGCCCGGAGCCGCCCGGGCGCGGCGGGCAAGGCCGCGCGCAGGCACCGCACTCGCTCCTGCCGCCCGGCTTGCCGTCCGTGCGGTGTCCTTGAGAGCGAGCATTTGCGAAAGGCGTATCATAAAGAGAGACAAAACTCAAAGCCAATGTAACATTATTGATGACATTATCGTGATCGGCCGCAGGGCAGGAATTCCCCGTGATGGCTTCGGCGATGGGCCGACGCGAGCTATTTCGGCAGTCCCGGCACCAAATCGCCGCCAGTCTCGATCTTGATCGACGATCCGGAAAAATCGTTGCCGATCGGCTGGAATGGACCGCCGAGATGCTTGGCCAGGAACGCCTCGGTGACTGCCGTGAACGCCAGGCGATTTTCCGGGCGGACGAAGCCGTGCCCCTCGTCCGGGAAGGTCAGATAGGTCACTGGAATATCTTTGGCCTGCAGCGCCCGCACCATTTGCTCGGACTCAGCCGGCACCACCCGCACGTCGCGCATGCCCTGGGCGATCAGGATCGGCCGTATCGCACGCTCCATGTGGTTGAGCGGCGACCGGTCGCGCAGGAAGGCGCGGCCCGCCTCGGTCGCGGGGTCGCCCAGGCGGTTCTTCCAGACGCTGAAGAACGGCCCCCAATAGGGCGGGATCGTCGCCATGAAGGTTATCAGGTTCGAGATGCCGAACTCATCGACAATGCAGGCGAACACCTCCGGCGTTTTGGTCGCCGCCACCAGCGCCGAATAGCCGCCGTAGCTGCCGCCGTAGAAGCCGACGCGCCTGGGATCGGCAAAGCCGCGCGCGATCGCCCAGTTGACCGCATCGATCAGGTCGTCATGCATGCGGCCGCCCCATTCGTGATCCGCCGCGGTGACGAAGGCTTTGCCGTAACCGGTCGAGCCCCGGTAATTGACGCTGAGCACCGCATAGCCGCGGCTGGCGAGCCATTGATGCACGGGGTTGAAGCCCCAAGAGTCGCGCAAATAGGGGCCGCCGTGAATGACCAGCACCATCGGCAGTTTGGCCGTCGCCGCGCTCGGGCCCGGCGCCGGCATGGTCAGATAACCGTTGAGCGTAAGCCCGTCGCGGGACGGAATGACGACCGGCTGCATCGGCCGCAGCCGCACTTGTGCGAGCGATGCGAGTTGCATGTAGAGCGGCCGAACTTTTTCCGCGCCGTGCTCGATCAGCACATATTCGCCGCTCGATGCGTCGCGTTCGAAGAACGCCGTTACCTTGCGATTATCGTCGCTGCGGCTGACGAACTGCGGATCGCCCGGACCATAGTCCGCAAGCATCGCCAATTCCGTGGCGGCGGACCGCTCGATGGCGTGCCAGCGGATGCGATCCCGCATCGCATAGGCGGCCAGCGGCCGCCGGCTTCTCGGCTCGAAATCGACGCCCGCGATGTCCGCCGCATCGTCTTCGGCAAGGACCTTGGATTGCCGCGTCGTCATGTCGACGGCCATCAGGACCGCCTTGTCGCGGCCGCGCGTGTCCAACATGTAGAGCATGTTGCCGTCGTCGCTGAAATCGATCAGATCCGTCGAATCGAGGTCGCCGATCGGAATCGTGTCGAACGCAATCCAGTCGTTGTCGCGACGTTCGACGATCTCGCAATCGCCGTTGGCCGGATAACGTCCCGCCAGCCGCAACCGGAATGCGCTGTCGGTCATCAGCCAAACATAGTCGTGATTTTCATAGAGCAGCTCGCTGCCGCCCTTGACGACGTTGATCCGATAGAGATCGAAATACCGCTTGTCGCGCTCGTTGTGGCGAAACAGCATCTGGTCGGGAAAGCGATACGACGATTCCTGGATGACGGCGCGTACGCCTTGCGGCGGCGTCAGCGGCACGACGGCGCCGGTCGCGATATCGACGCTCGAGGCGCGCCAGTTCTCGTCACCGGCGCGGTCCTGCAAAAAGACGATGTGCCGATTGGTGTAGGCCCAACGAAACCACGTGAAAATATCGCGATCGGCAACGCGCGTCAGCGGCCGGCCCTGCCGCGGATCGGCGACCGGGGCGAGCCAAAGATTGCGCACGCCGTCGAGCGGCGCGACATAGGCAAGGTGCTCGCCGTCCGGGCTGAGCCGCACATTGGCATAGTCGGGATTGCTGAAAAACACGCGCCGCGCCGGCAATGCGGGCTGCGGCTGCGCCGATGCGCCGCGCAACGCCAATGCGGCGAGCGGCAGCGCACCTGCGGCGGCGGCGGAGTGCTGCAAGAGCCGGCGGCGATCCAACAGGCTCGAGTTCATGCAAACCTCGCTGTGCTGGACGCAACGGCGCGTGCGCGCCGCGATCCGGAAGCGGGTTCATAGGCGATGCGCCGTCAAGCTGGCGTCAAAGCAGTTCTTCCGTCTCGCTAGGTGGTTAGAACGACACGGCGCACGCTAGCCATGCCCCGACAAATCGGCGATCGTCGGCTTGACGCCTGAGAGCGGATTGCTCGGGTCCCATTGATAGCGCAGCGTCTCGAAGCGCATGGAGCGGGCGTCGATCATCAAGAGGCGCCCGACCAAGCCTTCGCCGAAACCGACGATCTCGCGAATGATTTCAAGCGCCATCATCGAGCCGATCACGCCGGCGAGCGCGCCGAGCACGCCGGCCTCGGCGCAGGCCGGCACGGTGCCGGGCGGCGGCGGTTCGGGAAACAGGCAGCGATAGGTCGGATTGGGCTTGCCGTCGGCGCCGCGCTCGTGGGCGCGGATCGTGGTCAGCGTGGCATCGAAGGCGCCGAGCGCTGCGGTGACCAGCGGCTTCTTGGCGAAATAGCAGGCGTCGGCGACGAGATAACGTGTGGCGAAATTATCCGAGCCGTCGGCTATGATGTCATAGCGACCGATGAGGTCGAGCACGTTGCCGGCGACAAGACGCGTGGCGTGCGGCGCGACGGCGACGTGCGGATTGAGCCGGCGGATGGTCGCCGCGGCGCTCTCGACTTTCGGCATGCCGAGATCGGGCGTTTCGTGAATCACCTGCCGCTGCAAATTCGACAGCGTGACCACGTCGTCGTCGATCACCCCGAGCGTGCCGATGCCGGCAGCGGCGAGGTAGAGCAGCACCGGCGCACCGAGGCCGCCGGCGCCGATCGCCAGCACGCGCGCGCGGTTGAGCGCGGCCTGGCCGGGCCCGCCGACGTCGTGCAGCACGATGTGCCGCGCATAGCGTTCAAGTTCTTCGGCGCTGAGCATAACGCACCTGTCGCGGCACCGAACGCCCGATGCGGCACCCCGTCAAGCGGCGGACGTCAAGCGCCAGCCTGTCAAGCGCCAGCCCTTCAAGTGAGTTGCCAAATTGCACCATTGCCGCGTTCGGCTATCCTTGGCGCATGCGCCGGATGCCGAAATGAGCGCGAAGGTGACGGCCATCATTATGTCTGTTGCGCTGGCAAGCGCGCCGGCGGCACTGGCGCTGGCGCGGCCGGTCGCGGGCCACAAGCCGAGCGGCCAAGCCGGTGCGCACGTCGCCGGCAAAGCGGCGCCGAACAAGCCGGGCGCGAAGCCCCCCGCGGCGATCGCCAACGCTTACGCCGCGCTGCCGGCGGCCGAACGGCTCGCAATTCAGACCAACCTGGCGTGGATCGGCGCTTACGACGGCCTGCCGAGCGGCGACATCGACGACCGGACGATCGAGGCCATAAAACTTTTTCAGACCGGCCATGCCGGCAAGGACACCGGCGTTCTCGACGAAGAGCAGCGCGCGCGGCTTGCCGCCGCCGCGGCTGGACCGCAGCAGGCGGTCGGCTGGCGCATGATCGAGGATCCGGCGACCGGCGCGCGGTTCGGCTTGCCGGAAAAGCTCGTGGCGCCGGCCGGCGCCGCGCCGACCGGCAGCCGCTGGAGTTCCGGCCGCGGCCAGATCGTGATCGAAACGTTTCGCCTGGGCGAGGCGTCGCTGCCGGTTTTGTTCGAGCAGGAAAAGAAGACGCCGAAGACGCGGTACGCCGAGGCGAGCGCGCTCACGCCGGACTCGTTTGTCATCTCCGGCACTCAGCGCCTGAAGAACGTCGTGATCCGCGCCGATGCGAGCGGCAGCGAAATTCGCGGCATCACCATCCTGTACGACCAGGCCAATAAGGGCGCGATGATGCCGGCCGCGATCGCGATGGCCGCGTCGTTCCAGGGTTTTCCCGACCCGAATGCCGGGCCACTGCCGGGTCAGCGCGCCGCGGTCGCGTACGGCACGGCGATCGTCGCCGATCGCGGCGGCGCTCTCATCGCGCCGCTGCAAATTACCTCCAACTGCGAGTCCATTACTGTGCCGGGCTTCGGCCATGCGGCGCGCATTGCCGAGGATGGCGCCAACGATCTTGCGCTGCTGCGGCTTTACGGCGCGCGCAATCTTGCGCCAGCGCCGCTCGGCGGCGAAGCGGCGCAAGGCGACGCACTGACGCTGATCGGAATCGCTGCCCCGGCCGCGCAACATGGCGGCAACGTGGTGACGCACGCGGCGGCGCACCCCGACGGCCAAGCCGTCGAACCGACGCCGCCGCTGGGCTTTTCCGGCGCCGCGGCCGTCGATGCGCACGGCAGCTTCGTTGGTGTTGTTGAGCTGAAATCGCAGATCGTCGCCGGCGCGGGCGCGTCTGACCGTCAGGCCGTGCTCATCTCGGCCGCTACAGTGCGTACGTTTCTGACAGCGCACGGCATCACGCCTGCAGCCGGTGCAAATGCGATGGATCAGTCCGTCGTACGGGTGATCTGTGTGAGAAAATAATTCATTGCCCTCATCCTGAGGCGCGAGCGGAGCGAGCCTCGAAGGATGCAGGCCGAGGCGCCGGGGCCTGCATCCTTCGAGGCTCGGCGCTTCGCGCCGAGCGCCTCAGGATGAGGTTAACAGCAGGTGCCGTGCGCTACTTGTTTTCGAACTTCGCCGCTCGCTTTTCGACAAACGCCGTCATGCCCTCTTTCTGGTCGCGCGTCGCGAACAGCGCGTGAAACACCCGGCGCTCGAAGCGGATGCCTTCGGCGAGCGAGGTTTCGAACGCGCGATTCACCGCTTCTTTCGCGGCCATCACCGACGGCAGCGACATGGCGGCGATGGTTTCGGCGACTTTGAGCGCATCATCGAGCAGGCTCGCGAGCGGCACGATTCGGGCCACCAGGCCGCAGCGCTCGGCTTCGGCGGCATCCATCGTGCGGCCGGTGAGGATGAGATCCATCGCCTTGGCCTTGCCGACCGCGTGCGTGAGCCGCTGCGTGCCGCCGATGCCCGGAATGATGCCGAGCTTGATTTCGGGTTGGCCGAATTTGGCGTTGTCGGCGGCGATGACGATGTCGCATTGCTGCGCCAGTTCGCAGCCGCCGCCGAGCGCAAAGCCCGCCACCGCGGCGACGACCGGCTTGCGCGCCGCGGCAACGCGGTGCCATGCGGCGATGAAGTCGGCGAAGAACACCTCGGTGAAGGTCTTGTCCGCCATCTCCTTGATGTCGGCACCGGCGGCGAATGCTTTGTCAGAGCCGGTGATGACCATGCAGCCGATCGCATCGTCCGCCTCGAAGTCATCGACCGCCGCCGCCAGCTCGCGCATCAGCGCGCTGTTGAGCGCATTGAGCACCGCCGGCCGGTTGAGCCGGATCAGGCCGACGCGGCCGCGTCTCTCGACGATAATGTGCTCGGTGCTCATGTGCGTCTCCGCTGCATCGACAAGTCATGGCGCGGAACGGCCTAACCGATATTTTTGCGTTCGGCCACACTGAGCGCTTGGAGGGAGAATTTACCAAATGCTTCCTTGGGGCAGAATGGCAGCGTTACGCCACTGCCTTCTTGCTCGATCTGGCCGCAACCTTTAGTTTTGGTCAGGCGCGGGGTTGGCATGAGCGATTATCTCTACGACGAGATCAAGAAGGCAATCCGGGATGCCGCGCTAAAGCCACTCGTGGTTTGCGGGGCCGGCGTCTCGATTCAGGCCACCAACGGGGCAGCGCCAACCTGGAGTGGGCTGATCCGATCGGGCATTGAACGCGTCGCCAATATAGATGCGGCCGCGGCCGCTTGGGCGGACCAGAGCCGGCACAAACTCGCGACCGATCCGTCGCCAACAAATTGGATCACGATCGCCGACGAACTGACTCAGAAGCTTGGCGGTTCAGGAAACGCGGAATTTGCCCAGTGGCTTAGAGACTTCGTCGGCCGGCTGACCCCTGCGCGAAATGATTTGCTTGATGCAATCCGCGCCCTTGGCTGTCCTATCGCGACGACCAATTATGATGACATTCTCGTCAAAGCGACCAACCTGCTGCCGATCTGCTGGGACGATCACGCCGGAACGCTCGAATTCCTGCGAGGTGAACGCGACGGCATCCTTTATCTTCATGGCCACTGGCGATCACCAAGGACCGTCGTTCTTGGTACGAAATCCTACGATTCACATGCGAACGACGAGCGGCGGAATTTTCTGCAGCGCACGACCGCGCTCCACCGTCCGACCATTCTCCTCGGCTCCAGTGAAGATGGCCTATCCGATCCCGATTTTGCACGCCTCGATCAGTTCCTTACCAACTGGCCGGAAGCGTCACGCCGTTACTGGTTCGTCCGGGGCGAGGTAGACCCGGAGGGCCTACCAAAGCCGGTGGCCTCGGATCTCGCGCACCACCTCTTCCCGGTCGTCTTCGGCGACAGACACGAGGACCTCGTTAGCTTCTTGCATGGCCTCGCACCGCAGACGGCAGTGCCGCGCCGGCCGATGAAGCCGGAGCGGTGCTTCGGCCGAGACCATGATCAAGACGAGTTGATCGCGGCGTTGACCGGAGTCGGTCCAGCCGCCGTCGTACTGTTTGGTATTGGTGGCATCGGTAAAACTACGCTGGCCACGAACATTTTGTATGATGAGGCGATTGAGGCGCGTTTTGACGATCGCCAATGGTTTGCGGACCTTACGAACGCGAAATCGGCGGATCAGATGCGCGCCGAAATCACGCGCGCGCTCGGCTTTGATCCCGGTCAAACGACCTTCGACTTTGCGCTCAGTCGCTTGCGGTCGGGCGCGCCTTCGCTCCTTGTATTGGACAATCTGGAAACACCGTGGAACGAGGAACGCCGCAGCGTTCGAGGGCTGTTGCAGCTTTTGGCGAGCACCGAAGGTGTCAGCCTTTTTGCTACATTTCGCGGCCA
>JASHXZ010000010.1 GCA_030043285.1 Xanthobacteraceae bacterium
CGCCGCCGCGAGCAGCGCACGTACGTCGTCGGCGCTCGCCGGCCGCGGCGACACGATCTTTGCCGTGACGATTTCGCCGGCGGCAAACTCGATCTTGCCGCGATCGAAGCCGACATCGCGCAGCCGCTGCGGGATCGGAAATTCTCGCAGCATCGCGGCGAGCGCGTCCGCCGGATCGTTGCCGCCGAGCGCTTCGCCAAGCCGCGCTTTCGCTTCCGGCGCCGCCGCAAGATTGAAGCGCGTCACATGCGGCAAGATGATCGCGTGGGTCTCGGCGTGCGGCAGGCCGAGGCCGCCGAGCACGTGGGCGAGCTTGTGGTGCAGCCCTGTGCCGGCGGCGAGCACGGTGCCGGCGAGCCACGCGCCGACGAGGCATTCGGCGCGCGCCGCCGCATCCGCGCCGCTGGCGATCACCGCGGGCAAATTCTTGGCAAAGCGCCGCATCGCTTCGCTCGCCAGCGCCATGGTGACAGGCGTGCGGCCGTCAGCCCAAAACGCTTCGACGCAATGGGCGATCGCGTTCATGCCGCTCGCGGCGCTCACCGGCGCCGGCAACCCGAGCGTCAGGTCCGGGTCGTAGATGATCGTGCGCGGCAACACTTTTGCGTCGCGGCCGGTGATTTTCCGTTCGCCGTCGGTCAGGCCGAAGATCGGCGTTGCTTCCGAGCCCGAGTAGGTCGTCGGCACCGCGAGGATTTCCAGGCCGCCGTCGTGCGCGATCGCCTTGGCGAGCCCGATCGCAGCGCCACCGCCGACCGCAACCAGCCCGTCGGCTCCGGCGGCGCGCGCCGCTTCAAGCCCCGCCGCTGCGACGGCCCTCGGCACGTGCACGACGGCTTGTGCGTGCAGGCCCGCCGCACGCGCGCCGAGGAGTTCGATAATTTTCTGGCCCAGCCGCGCGCCACTGCCGGGCGTCGCCACGACAAGCGCGCGGGAAAACTTCAGCCGCTCGGCTTCCTCAGCCGTACGAAAAACTGCGCCGGCGGCGAACACGACGCGTTGTGGCGGGACATCGTGGATGAAGGAGACCATTTCTTTAATCCTTCGTCATTGCCGGGCTTGACCCGGCAATCCATACGGCGGCGCCGAACGCTTCGAAAGTCAGCATGGACCCCCGGGTCGAGCCCCGGGAGCGACGAGGAATTATTGGCGGCTTACTTCCCCTCGCGCCAGATGCCGAGCGCTTCCTGGGCCGGGCGATCGGAGATCGAGAACAGCACCGACTGTTTCCCGGCGACGTGATGATAGCGTTTCCACGGCGGTACGACGAACACGTCGTTCGGACCCCATTCCAGGACCTCACCGTCGACTTCGGTGTGGCCCTCGCCTTCGACGCAGACGAAAACGGTGCCGTCGGTGGCGCGGTACGGCTCACCTTTAAACCCTTTCGGCAGCATAGCGAGCCAGGCGCTCATGGTCGGCAGCACCGGGCCGCCGGTGACCGGATTGGCGTAGCGCACCCGCGCGCCGTGGCTCTTGTCGACGTCGCCGGCCGCGGCCATGCGCTCGACGATCGGCCGCGTGCGCTTGTAGGTGTAGTTGATGACGGGGGTGTAGCTCTTGTCCCATTTGCCGTCGGGCAGCACGCCGGAGCCGTAGCGGCTGAGCGATTCGCCGTCCTGGCGCGTGGTCGCGAGCGTCGGCTCGTCAAAACTTTGCGCAAACGACGCCTCGAAGAAATTGACCGCCGGAAAATCCAGCACGTCGAGCCACAGCATCGGCTTCTTCGAGGTGTTGCCGTGGTCGTGCGGCGCCCAGTTGGCGGTGATGACGAAATCACCAGGCGACATGAACGCCTTCTCGCCGTCGACTGCCGTATAGGCGCCCTCGCCGTCGAGCACAAAGCGGATGGCGGCGGCGACGTGGCGGTGCGCCGGGGCGACCTCGCCGGGCAGGATCATCTGGATGCCGGCGAACAGCGTATTGGTGGCCTTGGATTCGCCGCGCATGGCCGGATTTTCGAGAATGAGCACACGGCGCTTGGCCTCTTCGGTGGTGATCAGGCCGCCGGATTCCATGACCAGCGATTTGACGTCGTCGAAGTGCCAGACCACCGGCGCGCAGCGCGTCACCGGCTCCTCGGTGACGACCGAGTTCATCACCTTCCACAACGGCGCCATGTCGTGCTTGTCGATGCGCTGGTAATAATCCTCGCGCGCGGCTTCGATATTGTGCTTGGGACCGGGGCCGGGCTTGCCGTTGGTCTTCTTTGCGGTAGCGACCGCCATGACGTCCTCCATAAAAGCGCAGAATCCGGTTGCTTTTCTGCAATATAATCAAAGCATCGCGGCGCGGGAATAGCGGCAAACGCGAGGAACAGCGGGGCTGCTCTGCGGGCCGAATGGGGTCATGCGAGCCGATCCCAATCCCACCTCAAGCCGAACGCAACCAGCCCACGTTGACCGGCCGCGCCACAATCGGCAACATCTGCGGCTTGGAGCACGGGCGTTGCTCATATTGAGGGGGCGAAACAATGCAAAGAATTCTCGGTTTGCTACTTGCCGGCGCTTGCGCCTGTGCACTCGGCGGCCTTGCAACCAGTCTTGCCACGCCGGCGCTGGCCGCGGCCGAAATGTCGCTGGCCCGTTTCGCTGATTGCGGCACCCCGCCGCCCCCGGTCGCCGTGAACGAGCGCTTCTCGGACACGTTTGCCTACGGTGACCTGAAGATTCAGTTCGTCTTCAGCTGCTACCTCATCAAGCACGGCGACCAGTACCTGTTGTGGGACACCGGCCATGCCATGACGATGCCGAAAGTGGCGCCGAAGGTGAGCCTGGTCGACCAATTGGCGAAGGTCGGCCTGAAACCCGAGCAGATCACCTACGTGGGGATCAGCCATTATCACGCCGATCATACCGGTCAGGTGGATTCGTTTCCCAAGGCCACGCTCTTGATCGGCAAGGGCGATTGGGACGCGATCACCAGTCCCAAGCCCGGACCTGGCGTGAACTACGCGCCGTTCGCGCACTGGAGCAAGGGCGACGGCAAGGTCGAGCCCGTGCCGACCGACAAGGACGTGTTCGGCGACGGCACCGTCATCATGCTCTACACGCCCGGTCACACGCCGGGCCATCACAGCCTTCTGGTCAAGCTGCCACAGATGGGCAACGTCGTCATCAGTGGCGACGCCGTGCATTTCCGCGAGAACTATGAAACCAACGGCGTGCCCTGGTTCAACTATGATCGCGCGCAGACGCTGGCTTCAATCGATCGCCTCAAGAAGATCGTGGCGAACCTCAAGGCGACTTTGATCATCCAGCATGACGCCCGCGACGTCGACAAACTGCCGAAGTTTCCTGACGCCGCGAAATAACCGAGGTCATCATGGCAAAATATCTTCTGGTCAGCTTCAAGACATGCCCGTGGGTGCAGCGCGCAGCGATCGTGCTGCGCGAGAAAGATGTGGCGTTCGAGTTCCGCCACATCGATCCGGACAACCGGCCCGACTGGTTCCTCGCCATGTCGCCGCACAAGAAAGTGCCGGTGCTGCGCATCGACGACAGCATGTCGCTGTTCGAATCGAACGCGATCGCGGAATATTTGGACGAGACGATCGCGCCGCGGCTGAGCCCTGAGGATCCGGTGCAGCGCGCCGTCAACCGGGCCTGGACCGATTACGTGCCGACCTTCGCCAGCTCGGTGACGGCGACCGGCTATGCGGCCGATGAGGCGGCCTACAAGGCGGCGGCCGAGAAAATTCCGACCGCGTTCGCACAGCTCGAACGCGCGCTGGAGAAGCAAAACGCGACAGGCCCATTCTTCAACGGAGCCGAATATTCGCTGGTCGACGCCGCGTATGCGCCGTTCCTGCAGCGCTACTTTTTCCTCGACCGCGTCAAGCCGCTCGGCGCCATCGACAAGTTCCCGCGGCTCAAAGCCTGGGCGCAGGCGCTGCTCAAGCGGCCATCGACACATTCGTTCCCGGAAGCCGAGTTCGAGGCGCTGTACCGCGCCAACCTGAAGCGGCGCAAAGTCTGGGTGTCGCAGTTCATCCCCGACGTGGCGGTAGCGGCGGAGTAGCTATCGCCTGTGGTGCTTGGCGGCACGGTCGGCATAGCTGCGCGCCAGCTCGGCAGCGCAAATCGCCCGCATCGAGCGGTACAGGGTGCCGCTCTCCTTGGCGAATTGACGCCAACAGGCGCCAGTCTTGCGGTCGTAGGTACGGCGCGCGCTCTTGCTCATGGCAGGCACAAAGTCGCTTTCGCACTTCTTGATCACGATCAGGGCGGGAGGAATGTCGCCGCCGGAGCCGTGTTGGCATGCCAGCAACAGCTCCATCGAGGCGTCGCAGGACGGCGCATCGGTGATCAAGTCTTCGATTTTCGCCCAGTCCGAAGTTGGACAATCCGCGGCTGCCGCGAGCGTAGCTCCGGGCACCAGAAACCAGGCGAATATGGCAAAGAGCGCTCGACAAACCATACGGTCACTCGTCGTGGGTTTCGAACAGGGCCAATTGATGATAACCGAGTTAGTCGAGCTTGATACCGAGCGATTTTATCATTGCGCTTGAGCGCACGGTGTCGGGTCGGTTCATTGCGCCTTGATGCCGGCGTCGCGGATGATCGGCCACCACTTTTCGATTTCCGCTTTCTGGTAAGCGGCAAGCGCTTGCGGCGTCTGCCGTTCCGGAGGTGGAATGGCAAAGCCCTGGGCTTCCAGTTTCTGCATAACGGCAGGATCGTGCAGCGTCTTCACGACGGCAGCGTTGAGCTTGTCGACGATGTCGCTTGGCGTGTCGCGAGGCGCAAACAGCGCCGCCCATAATGAGAACGAGAACCCGGGCAATCCCTCTTCATCCATGGTTGGAATGTCCGGCGCCGCCGTGATGCGCTTCAAGGAGGTCACGCCAAAAGCTTTCGCGCTGCCGGCGCGTACGAAGGGCAGCGCAGTTGCGGTGTTGGCGAAGGTCATGT
>JASHXZ010000011.1 GCA_030043285.1 Xanthobacteraceae bacterium
GGCGCAACGCGCTCGACTGCGTCATCGCCGCGCTTGAGGGCTACATGAAGGAAGGCAAGCCGCTGCCGCGGCGCGGTGCTGGACATTCGGGGCCTGACCGCGCGGTGCTGCCGTCTCTCGTTACCGCGAAGCTCGCGGTCTACGAAACCATGCGCGCCCGCGGCTGGTCGAAGCTCCGCCTCGCCAAGGAACTCGGCATGCCCGAAAACTCCGTGCGCCGCCTGCTCGACCTGCGCCACAGCTCGCACATGTGGATCATCGACGAAGCGCTCGCGAAGATGAACGCCGAGCTGTCGGTCGATCTGCCGAAATTACGGTCGCGAGGGAAGGCGGCATGAATTTTCTGTCTATCACGTCTCTGATAATATCCATTGCTATTCCGCTTGGGGTTCTTATTGCGCGACGCTGGATTGTTACGTTTATATCAAAAGGTGCTGAACATCACTTTGATTTGAAAATAGAGGCGGTTCGATCCGAGCTTCGAAAAAGCGAAGAAGCCTTTTTGAGTGATCTGCGGAGGAGGGAGGCGGTTCGTAGCATTGCGCGATAGTGTCTTGAGTGGCAGCGCAACCCGACAATCTCTGTTAGACAGACGACGCTTCGAAGCTGTAGAAAAAGTCTGGAGCGCAGTAAATGATTTATCTCGATTGAAAATGTTAGCTGCTGCAATGGCTAGACTAAACTTCAAAGCAATGGCAGAGGACATTAATGATCCACGAATGGAAAAGTTTTTGGAATTTATTGGAAAAACCGCACCCGATGTAAGTTCTTTGAAGAATGTCGCAATAAATGAGCGCCCGTTTTTGCCAGAACTGGCGTGGGCATATTTTGCTGCATATACATCGATCCTATATGGAAGCCTATTGCGTTATAATATTCTGAAGACCGGGGTGAGCAACGCAGATAAATATTGGAAGACCGAGCTGGCACAAAAGATTTTGAAAGCCGCGTTGCCGCATCAAAGCGCGTTTATTGAAAGTCAGGAGCCTGAGGCGTATTTTTATTTGCTGGAGGAGGTAGAGGAGAAACTGTTGTTCGAGCTGCGTAAGATACTGGAGGGTCGGGAAGCCGATAAGGCAGCCACGTCGCGCGCCAAAGAAATCATGGACGCAGTTAACAGCGTGGAAATTGAACGGGCACAGGAAATAGCGATCGCTTGATTCGAGAGCACGTTGATCGGGAATCGGGTTGATCGTTGCAACTAAGGGCTCGGGCCCTGTCCTGAACTGCCTAGCCTCGATCGAATCGCGAAGTCCTGAATCAGCTTTAGTACTTATTTGGAGCGGGCGAAGGGATTCGAACCCTCGACCCCAACCTTGGCAAGGTTGTGCTCTACCCCTGAGCTACACCCGCATCCGAGAAGGGTAGGCCGCGGCCCTTAGGCCTCGGCTGGCGCGAAGCTATGCCAAAGAGCGGCCGGCTTGGCAACCGCGGCTGCGGCCGGTTTGGCAACCGCGCAGCCGGGGCGTGGCCATGTTTGCAACGGCGGCTTGGCAGGAATTCGCAACCGCGGCCGCCGCCTCGCCGGCTTTGCAACGGTCGGCCCTCCAGCTTAAGAACCCGCCGATGGCTGCCTCGCCGGACGAGCTTTTCGCCTATCTGGATAGGCTCGCGATCGCCCACAAGACCGTCCGCCATGCGCCGGCGTTCCGGGTCGACGAGGCCAGGGAGCTGCGCGGCCAAATTGCCGGCGCCCATACCAAGAACCTGTTCCTGCGCGACAAGAAGGGCAAGGCGTTCCTGGTGGTGGCGCTGGAGGATGCGGCAATCGAGCTGAAATCGCTGCATCGGCGGCTCGGCGCCTCGGGCCGATTCTCCTTCGGCTCGGCGGCGCTGTTGGCCGAACTCCTGGGCGTCGAGCCGGGCTCGGTGACGCCGTTCGCGGCGATGAACGATAAGAGGCTCCAGGTCACGGTGGTGCTGGACGCCGCCATGATGGCCCACGAGGTCCTGAACTTTCACCCCTTACGCAACACCGCCACCACCACGATTGCCCGCGACGGACTGGTCAAATTCCTCGAATCCACCGGCCATCATCCCCGCATCGAGCCGGTCGCCGGGTCGGCTTTTCCGGCGCGAGAGGGCGACTAAGTCGATTGCATTCGGCCGCGTTCTTCCCATTTAATCAGGCGGAACCGGGCAATTGCCGCTCGTCGGGCGCAAAAAGGCATATCCAGGCACATGTTGCAGCAAGCTCAATCCGCAACCGCGGACGCGGCCGTGAAGGACACGACCACGCAATCCTTCGTCAAGGACGTCATCGAGGAATCCAAGCGCCAGCCCGTGCTGGTCGATTTCTGGGCGCCGTGGTGCGGCCCCTGCAAGCAGCTCACCCCCGTCCTGGAGAAGGCCGTCAAGACCGCCAAGGGCAAGGTGAAGCTCGTCAAGATGAACATCGACGACCATCCGGCCATCCCGGGACAAATGGGTATCCAGTCGATCCCGGCGGTGATCGCCTTCGTCAATGGCCAGCCGGCCGACGGTTTCATGGGGGCGCTGCCGGAAAGCCAGGTGGTGGCGTTCCTGGAGCGGCTGACCAAGGACCGCATCGGCGGCGAGGCCCAGGATTTGCTCAAGGCGGCTGATGCGGCTTTGGCCGACGGCGATGCCGCCGGCGCGTCCGATCTCTACGCGCAACTCCTTGCCGAGGATTCAGCGAACGTGCATGCGCTCGGCGGGCTGGCGCGCTGCTATGTCGAGACCGGCGCGCTCGACCAGGCGCGGCAGACGCTCGCCATGGTGCCGGAGGCCAAGCGCAACGACGCGTCCGTGGCGGCGGCGCGCGCCGCGCTCGAACTTGCCGAGCAAGTGAAAACGGTCGGGCCGATCGCCGACCTGGAGCAGAAAGTCGCCAAGGATCCGCTCGACCACCAGGCGCGCTTCGATCTCGCTCTGGCGCTCAGCGGCGAGGGGCGCCGCATCGAGGCGCTCGAGCATCTGCTCGCCATCGTCAAGCGCGACCGCAAATGGAATGAGGACGGCGCCCGCAAGCAACTGGTCCAGCTGTTCGATGCCTGGGGACCGACTGACGAGGCCACGGTCGAAGGCCGCAAACGGCTGTCTTCGATCTTGTTCGCGTAAATCTTTGGGTCGCTTGCTTTAAGGTTTCCCGGGGGAGGCGCAAGCGGCCTGCATTCGGTGCCGTCGCTTCGTGGAGGGCGACATGCCGATCAACACCATCTATGCCGGGCCGGAGTCGCTGCCCGAGCACATTGCGGTGTTCCCGTTGCCGGGCGCGCTGCTGCTGCCGCGCGGCCAGATGCCGCTCAACATTTTCGAGCCGCGCTATCTTGCCATGACCGACGACGCGTTGCGGTCGGGCCATCGGCTGATCGGCATGATCCAGCCGGACCCGGCCCATCCGGGGCCGGACCAGCACAAGCCGAACCTGTTCCAGGTCGGCTGCGTCGGCCGCATCACTCAGTTCGCCGAGAGCGGCGACGGCCGCTATCTGATCCAGCTCACCGGCGTTGCGCGCTTTCGCATCGAGGAGGAACTGCCGGTCGACACGCCCTATCGGCAGTGCCGCGTGACCTTCCGGCCGTTCGCCGACGATTTTATCGCGCGCAAGGGCGAGGACGAGGTCGATCGCAAGGCGCTGCTGCGCACGCTCACCGATTTTCTCAAAGCCAACAACCTCAAGGCCGACTGGCAGGGCATCGAGAACGCGCCCAACGAGGCGCTGGTCAATGCGCTTGCCATGATGTCGCCCTACGAGACCGCGGAGAAGCAGGCTATGCTGGAAGCGCCGGACTTGAAGACCCGCGCCGAGATCTTGATCGCAGTCACCGAGATCGAGCTTGCCAAAAGCAAGACGTCGGGCGAAACGCCTTTGCAGTGACACGTCATTGCGAGGAGCGAAGCGACGAAGCAATCCAGCGCGGCGGCGCCGTTCTGGATTGCTTCGCTTCGCTCGCAATGACGAGGTGATATAATCGCTCATTACGGAGGCCGACATGTCCAACACCTCTTCCGACCGTCCCGCCGAGACTGTCGACCCGAAACTTCTCGAGATCCTGGTCTGCCCGCTGACCAAATGCCCGCTCGAATACGATGCCGATAAGCAGGAGCTGATCTCGCGCGCCGCCAAGCTCGCCTATCCGATCCGCGACGGCATCCCGATCATGATGCCCGAAGAGGCGCGTCGTCTCGATTGACTTTCGCATGGACCCAGCCTCCTCATCCTGAGGTGCTCGGCGCCAACGGGTCCGGCCTTCGGCCGGCCCGATGACAAGCTCCGCGCCGAGCCTCGAAGGATGCAGGCCTCAGCGCCTCGGCCTACATCTTTCGAGGCTCGCTTCGCTCGCACCTCAGGATGAGGTTCAACAAGCGACGGGGAGGGTTGAGCGATGCTCAAA
>JASHXZ010000012.1 GCA_030043285.1 Xanthobacteraceae bacterium
CGAGCTCGACGACTTTGCGGTCAAGCCGGATACGCCGAATGCTTACGGGCTGATCGGCTTTGCGGCCAACGCGCCGGGCCCCGGCAAGCGGCCGCTGTCGTCGATGACGCCGACCATCGTGCTGAAGGACGGCAAGCCATTCCTGGTCACCGGCTCGCCCGGCGGCAGCCGCATCACCACCGCGGTGCTGCAGGTCATCGTCAACGTGATCGACCGCGGCATGAGCGTGGCCGACGCCGTGGCGGCGCCGCGCGTGCACGATCAGTGGCTGCCGGACCAGGTTTTTGTTGAACCGGGCGTGCCCGACGCTGTTCTGTCAACGCTGCAGGCGCGCGGCGACAAGGTGGTCGCCCAACCGGCATTCACCGAAGCTAATTCGATCGCGATCACGCCCGACGGTTTTTTTGTCGGCGCCGCCGATCCGCGCCGCGAAGGCGCTGCCGCGGTCGGGTATTGAAATCCGTCAGTCGGCCGCCGACTGAACCGGCGCGCGTTTGACTGTCGGGGCCAGCGCGGCGATGACCAGGCTGCACAGCGCGACCGGCACAAAGCCGGCAATCGAGAGCCGCGTTAAGTCCCACAGCCAGCCGCCCAGCACCGAAAGCGCCATGGCGCAGCTATAGCTGATGGTGAACATGCCGGCGGAGGTGCGATGCACGTCGTCGGGAGCGCTGAGCACGGACGGCAGCGCCAGCGCCAACACCATCGTCACCGCGCCGATGAAGCCGAGCAGGCCTGCCCAGATCACGATCCCGATGCCGTTCGTCACCATCATGCCGACGACGCAGACCAGCGCCAGCAAGCCGGTCGCCACATAGGCGCGCGGTTCGGTGACAAGCCGGCCGGCAAGCGGCAGCATCAGCAACGACGCGGGCAGCTGGCCGAAATTGAGCGCGGTGAGCGCGGCGCCGACAAGCTCCGGGTGCCCGGCAGCGGTGACATAGTCGGGTAGGAACGCGTTGCTGACAAAATACGTGGCGTTGACGCTGCCGAAGATCAGGCCGAGACGCCAGATCAGCGGGTCTTTCCAATTCGGCCACCATTTGCGCGCTGTCGCATCGCTGGCGCCGACCGCGCCGCGCGGCGCGGCGAGCGCGACAAGGAGCGCGGTCGCCAGCACCGGCCCCGACCAAAACACCAGACTCATGCGCCAGCTGCTGTGCACCAGCGGCAGCACCACCGGAATGGCGAGCGCGACCGCGAGCGTCTCGCCGACCAGCAGCCCGTTCGAGTACACCGCGGTGGCAAAGCCGATGCGCTGCGGAAACCACGCCCGCACCAGTGGCGGCAGCACCGGCTGCATCACCGCGATGCCGGCGCCCATGATGATGGTCGAAACGTAGAGCGAGGTGGCGTCGCCGACCGCGCCGCGCGCCGCGGAGCCGATCGCGTTGAGCAGCAACCCGGCAATCAGCGCCCGCACCAGCCCAAAGCGCGCGATCAGAAGCGCACCCGGCACCGCCGCAATCGCAAACAGCATAGGCGGCAGGCTCGACAGCCAGCCGATTGCGGTCTCCGACAGGCGCAAGTCGGTATGCAAGAGCGGTATCACCGGCGGGATCGCCAGCACGGTGAGGCGCAGGCAGGCGCCGGCGAGCCAGAGCAGAACAAGCGGCATCAGAGGCGACGAGGGGAGCGAGGGCGATGCTGAACTTCGCCTGTCGTTGGTACGGGGCGGCTGCTCAACTGACAATCTCGTTCTCGGGCACCGGTCCAATCACGGAGGCTGGATTGCCGAAGACCATCATCCGATCGGGCACGTCGCGGGTAACGACCGAGCCTGCGCCGACGAAGGCATTTTCGCCGACGGTGACCCCCGGGCATAATACACAAGCGCCGCCGATGCGGGCGGCATGCAGGATCCGCGGTGCTCGCGGCTGAAACGTCAAGGTGTCACGTCGATGACAGATACGCTTGTCGTTCAATGTGACGAGGCGGGGGCCGCAGAAAACGTTGTCCTCGATGATGACGCCGCGCGTCAGATAGCAGCTGCTCTGCAGCGAAACAAAGTCGCCGATCTGCACCGCACCCTCAATGTCGACATAAGAGCCGATCACGCAGTTTCGGCCGATGACCGTTGTGTCCCGGATCAGCACAAAGTTGCCGATTCGCGTTCCCTCGCCGATTTGCGCGTCGTCAGCGATGACGCAGTTTTGCCGGTACATTGAAGGCATTTCAGCGGCGGCGTGCTACAGAAATAAAAACGGTTGCGGGATATTCCGCCTAAACACTTTTGAGACAATTTGGAAGCACATTTCGATCAAGCTCCGATTTCAAGACCAAATTAGGCGAGCGCCGCCGAGCGGACGGGTCGAACGAGGTTGCGGAGTTCCCGGCGCACTCGGCCATTCATGTTTCAGCCACGGCCGCATGTGTACTTGCAGGTTGTGTACTTGCAGGCACTGAAAATACTTTCGCGCGAACTCGCTTGCGAATGGGCTCGATGATTGCGTTTTGTCCTTGGCAAGCAAGGTACGCGACCCCCGTTGAGGCGGCCAGAGTCGCCAACATCAGCCCGAATCCACGCGAGGGGAACGGCAACAGCAAGGTCAGCACATACCCGACCTGCCAATGGCAGAGAAAAACCGGATACGACAGGTCGCCCCACCACTTGTCGATTCTTGCGTGACCGGTCGGCGCCATCAGCGACAAAGCCCAAACCGCGAGACACTGGGCGGCGAGGTTGCCGTAAAAGAGCATCTCGAACAGCGCCGTCTGCCGAACGCCGCCGAGTGCCGCTGTCGCGACCATGAGAAACGCCGCCGGGGCACAGAGCACGATCACGGTACGGACCGTTTTGCGCTTTCTTGACCGAGTATCGAAGTAGAGCAGCGATCCGAGCGCGAAGGGCAGTACCGCCGCATAAAACGGAAAGTAGCGGGCAGCCAGATCATCGCCGCGCCAGATGCTCCAGGCGTGATAGGCCGCGCAGCATAAGGCGCTGAACAGCGCCGCTCGGCGGCTTCGCGCTACAAAGACAAACAGCGCCGCATAATTCAGCAATTCAACTCCTACCGACCAGATCGGCGGCACCGGCCGGAAGTGCCAGTCCATCGGCGATAGCCCCATGGGAAAGACGGTCAGCACTCCCAGCCAATCCGCCGGACCGGGCGAAATCTGCCATACCGCTGGAAAGAACGACCGGGCGCCTCGCGTTTCGAAAATCAGCAACAAACCGGTTGTCAGGAAAACCGCATATAGCGGGAACAAGCGAAGCACGCGGTTCGACCAGAATGCGACCAGGTCGAAGTCGTAAGTATCGCGCAACACGCGCGTGATCAGATAACCCGACAACACGTAAAAGCCGAACACCGCAAACATGCCTGTGTGGGAGGCATATTGATCATGCGACAGATGTTCAATCACAACGCAACAAGCCAGCAGGAAACGATAAATGCCCATGCTCACCCGCCCCTCTGCTCGGGTCATTCAACGGTGGAATCTGGTTCATCTTCAACAGATGGAGCGCAACCGCTTCCGCGGCGGCGGAAGTTCTCCATGTCAGCACGTCCATACCTCACCATGGCTAGGCCGACGGCCATTCGAAACGGGCCAACAGATCGCCGCCAATAATCTCGGTCGCGCGCAAAACCTGGCTGGACGTGAGCGAGTCCCGCCATTCGTCGGGGTGTCCGGTACGAAAATGTGAGGCGTCGATCGTGCGTTCGAGAGGTATCTTTTTAAATAGACTGCGTGAGACGCCGTAGAAGTCCAGGATTTTGAAGAGGAACTCCTCTTCACTTTTGACCAGGTCCGAGTAGCTCGTCAGAAGAATATTGTTTGCGCTTGAATCGTAAGCGGCCAGCCAGCGCCGAGTCCACGAAACGACGGAAGGTAAAAAGTTTGCTATGTTCCAGTCCAATTGCTCGGAAAAATCACGCTCAAATAGCGCTTCGGGGGGCGTTGGACAAACCAGCAGCAGCTCATTGATGCCGGCATGACGCGCTTTGTAAAGTCGTTGAAGATGATGAACCCAGCTCAGCAGAACGGAGCGAGGGTCTCGAACATGCACGACCCAGCGGTTCACAAATGCACTGAGGAACTGAAGATTTTCCGCGCTCGCATCGAGATGACTTGAAACGATAACGCCGCCGCCCTGAAACCTCCGCAGCTGGCGCACGTCGAGCGAATAATGCGGAAAAGCTCCTACCGAGACAGTGAGCGGCTGTAGCCCGAGGCCGCGCATGAGCATTGTCCTCGTAAAAACGGTTCCGGACTTCGGTATCGACACCACCATGATGCT
>JASHXZ010000013.1 GCA_030043285.1 Xanthobacteraceae bacterium
ATGGCGCCGCCGATCTTGTCGGCCAGCAATCCGCCCAGCGGGCGCGCGATCGAGCCGACCAGCGGCCCCAGGAAGGCGATGGCCACCGTCACCGCGGGAAACTGCGTCTTTATCAGCAGCGGGAAAGCGGCCGAATAGCCGATGAATGAGCCGAACGTGCCGATATAGATGAACGACATGATCCAGGTGTGCTTGCACCTCATGATCGCGAGCTGCTCTTTGAACGTGGAACGCGCCGTGGCGAGATTGTTCATGAAGAAAGCCGCGCCGAACACCGCGACCGCGAGCGGCACGAGCCACATCAGCCCGGCATTTTCAATGTAGAAGCCGCCAGGTCCCGGCGTTCCCTGATAAAGATTGATGATGCCGAGCCCGAGCAGAAACGGCGTCAGCAATTGCACGCTGCTCACGCCGATGTTGCCGCCGGCGGCGTTGAGGCCGAGCGCCCAGCCCTTCATGCGGTCGGGATAAAAAAACGAAATATTGGTCATGCTGGAGGCGAAATTGCCGCCGCCCAGCCCGGCAAGCGCCGCGACCGCCAGCATGGTCGAATAGGGCGTTTGCGGCTCGGTGACAAAATGCGCGAGCGCGATCGTCGGGATGAACAGAACCGAAGCGCTGAAAATCGTCCAGTTGCGCCCGCCGAACGTGGTGACCGCGAAGGTGTAAGGAAACCGCATCAGCGCGCCGACCAGTCCCGGCAGCGCCACGAGCTGAAACAGCTGCGCGGTCGTGTAATGAAATCCGGCCTGCGGCAGCTTGGTGGCGACGATGCTCCAGATCAGCCAGATCGAAAACCCGATGTGCTCGGCGACGATGGACCAGATCAGGTTGCGTCTGGCGACAAACTTCCCCTCGGCTTGCCAAAATTTTTCGTCGTCGGGATTCCAATCTGTAATCCACGTTTGTCGCATGGCCATCCTTCTGTCCTGTCGGGCCGCCCTTGTCGGGCAGCACGCCCTCGCCTCCCGCTCGCAAGCCACGTGCCAATCTTGCAACGCTGAAAAGCCATCCATTTCAGCGCCGTGGGGCGCACCGCGTGCGCGATTAGGAGGCGGCCCGGCGTCGATTTGTGCAGCGCACAAATTTTGGACGAGGTGCCGGCAAAACAGGCGTCACGCGCATAATCCGGCGCGGGCGGCCCTCTTAACCTATTGAAACCACTGCAAAGAATCCCGCCAGCCGGATGGCACGGCTTTTGCGGAGGGTTTGAAGGTTCGTCTCAAAGGAGACCGATGATGGATTACGTTAAACCGGCCGACGTCGCGGTGGCGATGCTCGAAACCGGCAAGCGCAAACTGGCGCTGGCACCGCGCGATCTGTTGATCCGCGGCATGCTGTCGGGCGCCATCCTCGGCGTGGCCACGAGTCTTGCTTTCACGGGTGCGGTGCAGACCGGTCAGCCGCTGGTCGGCGCGCTCATTTTCCCGGTCGGCCTGATCGCCATCGTGCTGCTCGGGCTCGAGCTTGTGACCGGCAGCTTCGCGCTCGTGCCGCTGCCATGGCTCAATCGCGAGGCCAGCGCCGGCGCGGTGTTGGTGAACTGGGGCTGGGTGTTCATCGGCAACCTGATCGGCAGCGTCGCCTACGGCGCGCTCATTGCAATCGCCCTGACCAACATGGGCATGACGGCCCCGGCCGGCGTTGCGGCGCGCATCGTCGCCATCGCCGAACTGAAGACCACCGGCTATGCGGCGCTCGGCTTCGCCGGCCTCGTCACCGCCTTCGTCAAGGCGATGTTGTGCAACTGGATGGTCTGCCTCGCCGTCGTGCTCGCCATGACCACCAATTCGACCATCGGCAAGATTGCCTGCGCCTGGATGCCGGTCTTCATTTTCTTTGCGCAGGGGTTTGAGCACTCCGTGGTCAACATGTTCATCATCCCGACCGGAATGATGATGGGCGCCAAGGTTACGGTGGCGCAGTGGTGGCTGTGGAATCAGATTCCGGTGACGCTCGGCAATCTGGTCGGCGGTTTCACCTTTACGGGGCTCGCCATCTACGTGACCTACAAGCCGCAGGCGGCGACTGAACGGGTCCGCGGGCCGGTGCCGACCGGCGTGCCGGCTGAATAGGGAGCCAGCGCGACCACGCCTCTGGTCAGCCTTGCGAACAGCGGAGGAGCAAAAACGGAGCAAGAAATGCCGGGCGATTTCGAACCTGAACAAAAACGCTATCTCGAAGGCCTCATGATCGGCCTGCAGATCGCCAAGAGCGCGCGATCCGTCATCGGCAACGGCGCGGCGGGCGCGCAAGTGTCCCCTGCCCCATCGGCAGCGAACGGCAGCGGCGCGGTCGAGGTGCTCGGTGCTGACGCAGCGGCGCTGGCGGCGCAAAACCGCGTGCTCCAGGCCGGCGGCAAACTCTCCGATCCGGAGAAATTCAAGCGCGAGCTCAATCCGCTCGACGGCTATGAGCGGCTCAAGCAGCAAGCCGCCGACAACGGCGCGCCCAAGGCCGACGATAATTTCCGCTGGCGCTTCTTCGGCCTGTTCTACTGCGCGCCGACGCAGAAAGCCTATATGTGCCGGCTGCGCATTCCGAACGGCATCCTTAAAGCCGGCCAGCTCGCCGGACTTGCCGATCTCGCCGAACGCTATGCCGCCGGCTACGCGCACGTGACCACGCGCGCCAACCTGCAGATGCGCGAGGTCGAGCCGAAGAACGCCGTGGCGATGGTGGAGGCGATCCAGGACCTCGGCCTGTGCTCGCGCGGCTCCGGCGCCGACAACATCCGCAACGTCACCGGCACGCCGACGGCCGGCATCGATCCGCAGGAACTGCTCGACACACGGCCGTATGCGCGCGAATGGCACTTTCATATCCTCAACGATCGCTCGCTCTACGGCCTGCCGCGCAAGTTCAACGTCGGCTTCGACGGCGGCGGGAAAATTGCGGTGCTGGAGGACACCAACGATATCGGCTTCCAGGCCGTCGCCGTGAAGGACGGCTTCGGCATCGCGCCGGGCGTCTGGTTCCGGCTGATGCTCGGCGGCATCACCGGGCACCGCGACTTTGCCCGCGACACCGGCGTCCTGGTCCGGCCCGAGCAAGCAACCAAGGTCGCGGACGCGGTGGTGCGCGTCTTCATCGATCACGGCGACCGCAGCAATCGCGCCAAGGCGCGGCTCAAATATTTGCTCGATGCGTGGGGCTTTGAAAAATTCATCGCCGCCGTGGAGGAGAAGCTCGGCACCAAACTCGCGCGCGCGGCCGCCGAGGCCATTGCGCCGCGGCCCGCCTTCGATCGTCTCGCCCATATCGGCGTTCATCCGCAGATGCAGCCCGGGCTGTGCTGGATCGGCGTGGTGCTGCCGGTCGGCAAGCTGACGGCCGATCAGATGCACGGCCTCGCCAAGGTCGCGGGCGAATACGGCGACGGCGATATCCGCCTCACCGTCTGGCAAAATCTGTTGATTTCAGGCGTTGCCGAACACCGCGTCGCGGAAGCCGAAGCGGCCATCGCGGCGCTCGGCCTCTCGACCAAGCCGACGTCGATCCGCGCCGGTCTTGTCGCCTGCACCGGCAATGCCGGCTGCCGGCTGGGCATGTCGGACACCAAGCGCCACGCCGAAGAGATCGCGCAGCGGTGCGAGTCCCGGCTGCAAGCACTCGACGCGCCGGTCAACATTCATCTGACCGGCTGCCCGAACTCGTGCGCGCAACATTATATCGGCGACATCGGCCTCCTCGGCGTCAAGGTGCAAATCTCCGAGGACGGCGATCAGGTCGAGGGCTATCACATTCATGTCGGCGGCGGCTTCGGGCCCGACGCCGCGTGCGGCCGCGAAATCTTTCACGACGTCAAAGCGCAAGATGCGCCCGCCACGGTGGAGCGCCTGCTGCAAACGTATCTCGCGCACCGAGCCTCGCCGCAGGAAAGTTTTTTGGCGTTCACGCGCCGGCACGAAATCGATGCGTTGAAAGCGCTCTGCCTTCGCCAGCAAGCCGACTAAGGCTGCCGCGATATAGCGCAAAAGATCGGACTACTTCGACTGCGACAAAGGCGTGCCATCCTGCTTTTCCGCTGCGGTTAATTCCTCAAACCGTTTGTTTTCCCATTTGCCGTCGATGCTTTGTAATGCGGCCTGGAAACGGGTGAATAACCCATCCAGCATTTCTCGGTCGATCACCTTGCCACTCGCCAGGTGATACTCCAACTCGTCAGACAACGAGTAAAGCGTTCCCAGCGCAGCTGTATATTGAATCCAGAGCCAGCGATGATCAAAAAAAGCTTCCCAAGCGGCGAAAACAGATACTGCCGCGCTGGTGCATAGAGCGGCGGCCGAAAGCGCCACTGTCGTCGAATCGTCGGGGACTTTTCCAGCGATGGATGCGTTGACCCCGACA
>JASHXZ010000014.1 GCA_030043285.1 Xanthobacteraceae bacterium
GATAATTATTAATGCGCCATGACGAGACGGCTCGAACGATTCGAATCGCTCGTCCGATCGATCGAGAATTCCGGGTACTCGGCGGCCAGTCGCGCCAATGCCTCGGCGATGAGAAGCCGCCCCTGCTCGCTGAGCTCGACAAGCGGCAGGCGGACTCTTTCCGACAGGAGACCGCACAGACTGAATGCGTATTTGAGCGGAGCCGGACTGGTCTCACAGAACAGCGCAGCCGTGAGCGGCGCGATCGCAAGCATCAGCTGGCGTGCCCGCATCGCGTCGCCGCTTCGCCAAGCCGCGTCCATGGCCTGGCACAAGCCGGGGACAAGATTGCACGTTACCGAGATGCAGCCGTCGCCGCCTTGCGCCATGAAGCCCAGCGCCGATGCATCGTCGCCCGAAAGCAGCGCGAAATCCTCTCCGACCAGCGCCCGCAACCGTGCAGGCCGAGCAATGTCCGCCGTGGCATCTTTAAGTCCGATAATCCCCGGCAATTCGGCCAGCCGTGCGACGGTGTTATCGGTGAGCCCGCGCACGGTGCGCGACGGCACGTCATAGAGAATCAGTGGTACGCTGGTCGACGCCGCAATCTCCCGGAAATGAAGGTAAATCCCTTCTTGGGTGGGGTTGTTGTAGTAAGGGACGACCGATAAAACTGCGTCGGCGCCGTTTGCGTCGGCGTCCCTGCTCAACTCGATGGCCTGCGCCGTGGCGTTCGACCCGGCTCCGGCGATGACGGGGACGCGGCCGCGCGCTGCCGCAACCGCGACGTGGATCAAATAGCCATGCTCATCGAGGCTCAATGTGGCAGCTTCGCCCGTCGTGCCGCAGACCACGAGCGCGGTCGCACCGTGCTCGATCTGCAGCGCGCAGAGGCGTTTGAATGCGCAATAATCGATCTTGTCGTCGTCGCTGAACGGCGTCGGCAACGCCGGCATATACCCTGAGAGCTTCACGGCAGATTTCCCGCGAGCAGCCATCGGAAGAACGGGCTAGGCGGCGCGTCGCTGGCGCCGATTGCGGTCGGCGCCTTGCAGGACATCGGTGCGCGCCGTGGTGAATGAGGTATCGAGTTCAAGGGTGCCGCTGACCATGACAACGGCGTGTGGGTAATTGCCGCTTTCGAACTTGGCGTATTTGAGCGCTTCGGCGCAGTTGATGAACAAACCGCCGCGCGTCCCGCTCTTTTCCTGGGCGACCCAGTTACCCCTGCTGTTGCACCCGATCATGAAGGTAGGCGGCAAAAGACACGACGGAGGTTCGCTTGCTTGTTCGGCCTTTTCCATGACCTTCTCCATACGGTTCAATCAAGATGTTTCTGTTTGGGCGTATCCAGCGGCATCACGAGAGCCCCGGTTTGCTGGCATCGCGTTGCGGCGCGGTGGATTCGTTTCCGAGCAAATGACCGCGATACGTCGGTGACCAGCTTGCGCCATTCGGCGATCACCATGGCGACGAAGCTCGGTGGCTGCCGCGGGCGGCCCGCACGACGCGGCGCTGCATGTCTGCTTGTCGCTTCGAGATCGGAAATACCCATGGCATCGGCTATCCGTAAAGCGCCGTCGCTCGGCTTCTGTCTTTTGGCTTCCAGCCATTGCGAAACGCGGATCATTTGGTTGCACCGTCTATGCGCTTCACTGACGACGGCTTTCATGTGAACCAAACCACATATGAATTCGAGATGACACGAAGGACTTTCTCATAAGGGCCGTATAGGAGCGCAAAACCGCGCGAAACGCCCCGGGACTCACGTAAAATTATCGCAGCACAACGTGAGTCCCGGGGTTTGCCCAGCCTGGGGGATTGCCGGGACGAATTGGAACGACACGCTCGTTCGCCGCCGCGCTTCGACGAACGCCAGCATGATGGCGAGCGGCAACGCCTCGTGAGCAGCGTCCGCGGTGTCATCGAGCGAGATCGGCACATTTGGCTGCCGCGACAGCGAACACAGCCATTCACCTTCTTCGTAAACCAAGCGCCGCATCTTCCAGCCCGGCAGCTCGAGCGCGACCAGCGCCAGCGCCGCATCGGTCCAGGCGCCGGCCCCGGCCAGACGGTCAACCTGCCCGGCCCGACCCAACTTGTTCAGCAACGGAAAGCGGATGCAGGCGCCGGCGATGATCTTGCCGAACAAGGCGCGCCGCAGCTCGCGGGCCTGGCGGAGCTCCTCGTCGAGTCGATCCATAGTGACGGCGTGGTCGGCGGGCGACGCCATAGCGAGCCTCGCGAAATCGATTGTTCGCGGTTATCCGCCCGAACATGGCTCCGAAGCCCATAAAGAATCCAGATGAGCCGGGTCGCCGCAATATAAACAGCAAATAAGTACCGGCTGACTTGCGAGCGCGAAGCCAGCGCGCCCGCTTATGCCGGCTTTATGAGGCGCCCGCGCGGCCCATCTGGAATTCATACGCACAGCTGTGCAGCTGTCAGACGGGAATTTGGCTCGCGAAGTCGCGGGCGTGTGGCAAACAGGTGTCTCCAGGTGCAGTCATGAAAACTCTTCCAAGCAAAGCAGAAGCTGAACTTTACAACGGTCCGCCGTATTCCGCCCCGCTATGCGTGCTGACATTGTTGCTGATGGGACTATTGGTCAAATTCGGCGCCGCCATCCAGCTGTTGCACGCCCATAATTAGCGCCCACGACAGGCTGCAGCCGGCGTGTTTATGCAATTCCTATAAAGCCGCGCCAGCAATCCTCTCGAATTCCTATGCCACCGGTGGCACCTGATGTGCGCGGAATTAGCGCACCTTCGATCGGGGTCATGCCCGAAAACCGAGCATCCGCCTAAAAGCTGCCCACTGACCCGGAGCCCCCCATGTTGGACGTCATCATGCTCGCGATCGGCTTTATCTCCTTCGCTGCGTCGATCGCCTACGTTTATGCCTGCGATCAACTTTGAGGACCTCGCCATGATCGTATTCGACTATTCGCTTGCCGGCCTCGTGACCGCGGGTCTTCTCGTCTATCTGGTTTATGCGCTGCTCATGCCCGAGCGGCTCTGAGGGATAACATCATGACCGCCATCGGTTGGGCGCAGATCGCGATCTTCAGCGCTATCATCGTCGCGATCACGCCGGTTCTCGGCGCCTACATGACGCGCGTGTTCAACGGCGAGCGTACGTTCCTGTCGCCGATCCTGCGGCCGGTCGAGGCCGTGATCTACAAGCTCAGCGGCGTCGACGAGCGGCACGAGCAGCATGCCGTGACCTATACGGTTGGCATGCTGCTGTTTCACGTCGGCGGCTTTGTGATTTTGTATGCTTTGATGCGCGTGCAGCAATGGCTGCCGTTCAATCCGGCTGGGCAGAGCGCGGTGGCACCCGACCTGTCGTTCAACACTTCGATCAGCTTCGTCACCAACACCAACTGGCAGAACTACGGCGGCGAAAGCACGCTGTCGTATTTGGTGCAGATGCTCGGGCTGACGCATCAGAATTATCTGTCGGCGGCGACCGGCATCGTGCTGGCGATGGCGCTGATCCGCGGCTTCACGCGGCATTCGGTGCGCACGGTCGGCAATTTCTGGGTCGATATCACGCGCTGCACCCTCTACATCCTCATTCCGATCTGCGTGCCCTACGCGCTGTTTCTGATCTGGCAGGGCATGCCGCAGACGCTCGGCGCCTACGTCGATGCAACGACGCTCGAGGGCGCCAAGCAGACCATCGCGGTCGGCCCGGTGGCGTCGCAGGTCGCGATCAAGATGCTCGGCACCAATGGCGGCGGCTTCTTCAACGCCAATGCCTCCCATCCGTTCGAGAATCCGACCGCGCTATCCAACTTCGTGCAGATGATTTCCATCTTTGCACTCGGAGCGGCACTCACCAATGTGTTCGGCCGCATGGTCGGCAATCAGAAGCAGGGCTGGGCCATTTTCGCGGCCATGGGCATTCTGTTCGTCGTCGGCGTGGTCGTCTGTTACGCCGCGGAGGCGCATGGCAACGAGGCGCTCAACGCGCTCGGCCTTACCGGCGGCAACATGGAGGGCAAGGAAGTCCGCTTCGGCATCGTTGCCTCCTCGCTGTTTGCCGTCGTGACCACCGCTGCGTCCTGCGGAGCGGTCAACGCAATGCACGATTCGCTCACCGCGATCGGCGGCATGGTGCCGCTCATCAACATGCAGCTCGGCGAGATCATTATCGGCGGCGTCGGCGCCGGTATGTACGGCATGCTGCTGTTCGTGATCATCGCGATCTTCGTCGCCGGCCTGATGGTGGGCCGCACACCCGAATATGTCGGCAAAAAAATCGAGGCGAAAGAAGTCAAGATGGCAATGCTTGCCATTCTGGTCCTGCCGCTGATGTATCTTGGCTGGACCGCCGTGGCGATGCAGGTGCCCTCCGCGGTGGCCGCCATGGGCAATCCGGGGCCGCATGGCTTCACCGAGGTGCTGTACGCTTACGTCTCGCAAACGGCGAATAACGGTTCGGCTTTCGCGGGGCTTTCCGGCAACACATTGTTCTACAATGTTACCGGCGCCATCGCGATGTTCGTCGGCCGCTTCTGGATGATCATTCCGAAGATGGCCATTGCGGGCTCGCTCGCCGCCAAAAAGTCGATACCGCCGTCTGCCGGCACGTTCCCGACGACCGGCGGTCTCTTTATCGGCCTTCTCGTCGGCGTGATCGTCATCATCGGCGGCCTTACTTTCTTCCCGGCGCTCGCGCTTGGCCCGATCGTCGAGCAGCTCGCGCAAAACGCCGGCACCTTGTTTGCATCGAATTAAGCTCGGAGTGACTGCAATGGAAAGCTCTACGCTGCGCAAGCAGACGCCGACTTCGGCGCTGTTCGATGCGAAGATCGTGATGCCGGCAATCGGCTCGTCCTTCGTCAAGCTCAATCCGCTCACGCTGATCAGAAACCCGGTCATGTTCGTGCTCGAGATCGTCACGATACTGACCACGGTCATCTTGATCGGCGACCTGATCACAGGCAGCGGCCACATCGGTTTCGAGTTTCAGATCATCCTGTGGCTGTGGTTCACCCTGCTGTTCGCCAATTTCGCCGAAGCCGTCGCCGAAGGCCGCGGCAAGGCGCAGGCCGACACCTTGCGGCGGCAGCGCACCGAGACCCAGGCCAAGCTGATCACCGGCGCCGGCGACCAGCAGAACTATCGCCTGGTACCGAGCACCCAGCTCAAGGTCGGCGACTTGGTGCTGGTCGAGCCCGGTGACATGATTCCATCCGACGGCGAGGTGATCGAAGGCATGGCCTCGGTCAACGAGGCGGCGATCACCGGCGAATCCGCCCCCGTCATCCGCGAATCCGGCGGCGACCGCTCGGCGGTGACCGGCGGCACGCAAGTCCTGTCCGACTGGATCCGGGTGCGCATCACCGCGGCGCCCGGCTCGACCTTCCTCGACCGCATGATTCGATTGGTCGAAGGCGCCGAGCGGCAAAAGACGCCAAACGAGATCGCGCTCGACATTCTCCTGGTCGGCCTCACCATCGTCTTCGTGTTCGCGACCGCGACCATCCCGAGCTACGTGCACTATGCCGGAAGCACAATATCGGTCGTGATCCTGGTCGCGCTGTTCGTCACGCTCATCCCGACCACGATCGGCGCGCTGCTGTCGGCGATCGGCATCGCCGGCATGGACCGCCTGGTGCGCTTCAACGTGCTCGCCATGTCGGGCCGCGCCGTCGAAGCCGCCGGCGACGTCGATACGCTGCTCCTCGACAAGACCGGCACCATCACGCTCGGCAACCGGCAGGCCACCGAATTCAAGCCGGTGCGCGGCGTCACCGAGCAGGAACTCGCCGACGCGGCGCAGCTCGCCTCGCTCGCCGACGAGACGCCGGAGGGCCGCTCCATCGTGGTGCTGGCCAAGGAAAAATACGGCATCCGCGGTCGCGACCTTGCCGAGATCAAGGCGAACTTCATTCCGTTTTCCGCGCAGACGCGGATGAGCGGCGTCGAGCTCGGCAGTTCCTGGGTGCGCAAAGGCGCGGTCGACGCCATCGTGAAATTTCTCGACGGCACGCCGAGCGCGATGGCGGCAGGCGGCGGCGCCGTGACCGCGCTCCGTCCTGCGCTCAACACCGACACCGTGCGCGAGTTGAACGCGATCGCCGACACCATTGCCAAATCGGGCGGCACCCCGCTCGCAGTCGCCAAGGACGGCAAGGTGCTCGGCGTCATTCACCTCAAGGACATCGTCAAGGGCGGCATCCGCGAGCGCTTTGCCGAGCTGCGGCGCATGGGCATCCGCACCGTGATGATCACCGGCGACAACCCGACGACGGCCGCGGCGATCGCCGCCGAAGCCGGCGTCGACGATTTTCTGGCTCAGGCCACGCCCGAGGAGAAGCTGCAGCTCATTCGCGACGAGCAGGCCAAGGGCAAGCTCGTCGCCATGTGCGGCGACGGCACCAACGACGCACCGGCTCTGGCGCAGGCCGACGTCGGCGTCGCCATGAATACCGGCACGCAGGCCGCGCGCGAGGCCGGCAACATGGTCGACCTCGATTCCAACCCGACCAAGCTCATCGAGATTGTCGAGATCGGCAAGCAATTGCTGATGACGCGCGGCGCACTCACCACATTCTCGATCGCCAACGACGTGGCGAAATATTTCGCCATCATTCCGGCGATGTTCGTCGCCTTCTATCCGCAGCTTCAGGCCTTGAACATCATGAAGCTCCAGACGCCGGAGAGCGCGATCCTCTCGGCGATCATCTTCAACGCGCTCATCATCATCGCGCTGATCCCGCTGTCGCTCAAAGGCGTGCGCTACCGGCCGATCGGCGCCGGTCCGCTGCTGCGCCGCAATCTGTGGATCTACGGCATCGGCGGCGTGATCATCCCGTTCATCGGCATCAAGGCCATCGACGTCATCGTCACGGCCATGCATCTCGCTTGAGGAGTTTTTGGGCCATGTTGCGCGAAATTCGCCCTGCCATCGTTGTCCTGGTCGCGCTGACCCTGATCACCGGCCTGGTTTATCCGCTGGTGATAACCGGCATCGCCCAGGTCGCTTTCCCCCGTCAGGCCAACGGCAGCATGATCGAGCGCGACGGCAAGGTCATCGGCTCGGCGCTGATCGGCCAGGATTTTGAAAGCGACAAGTATTTCCACGGCCGGCCCTCGGCGACGACTGCGCCCGATCCCAAGGATGCGAGCAAGACCGTGCCGGCGCCCTACAACGCCGCCAATTCGGGCGGCTCCAATCTCGGGCCCTCCAACAAGGCGCTGGTCGATCGCGTCAAAGGCGATCTCGCCAAGCTGCAAAAGGAGAATCCCGGCACGCCCGTTCCCGAAGATCTGGTGACCACGTCGGCCAGTGGCCTCGACCCCGACATCTCCCCTGAAGCCGCGCTGTTTCAGGTGCCCCGCGTCGCCAAGGCACGCAACGTGCCCGAAGAGCGCGTGCGCCAGCTTGTCGAAGGCAATACGGAAGGCCGTCTATTCGGATTGCTGGGCGAGCCGCGCGTCAACGTTCTCAAGCTTAATATCGCGCTCGATCACTTAAGTGCCGGCTAGGCTGGCGGAGCTCCGGTCGAATCGATATTTTGTTGGGATGGCCGATCAGCGGCGCGATTCCGAACAACGTCCCTCGCCGGAAGCCTTGCTTGAAGCGGCGCGCCGCGAAGAGCGCCGCGTCGGTAAATTGCGCATTTTCGTCGGCGCCGCGCCGGGCGTCGGCAAGACCTACGAAATGCTGCTGCAGGCCCAGGCGCGCAAGAAGGACGGCTACGACGTCGTCATCGGCATCGTCGAGACCCACGGCCGCAAGGAAACCGAGGCGCTGATCGCCGGCCTGGAGACCATTCCGCGCCGCCACCTCTCCTACAAGGGCCAATGGCTCGACGAGATGGATCTTGACGCCATCATCGCGCGCCACCCGCAGATCGTTCTGGTCGACGAGCTCGCGCACACCAACACCGAAGGTAGCCGCCATCCCAAGCGCTATCTCGACGTCGAAGAGCTGATGAGCCGCGGCATCGACGTCTACACCACCGTCAATATCCAGCACATCGAAAGCCTCAACGATGTGGTCGCTCAAATCACCCACGTACGGGTGCGCGAGACCGTGCCGGACGCGGTATTCGATCGCGCCGACGCGGTCGAGCTGGTCGATCTGACACCCGACGATCTGATCGAGCGGCTCAAGGAAGGAAAAGTGTACGTGCCGCGCCAGGCCGAGCGCGCGCTGGATCACTTTTTTTCCTCGGCGAACCTCACCGCGTTGCGCGAACTGGCGCTGCGCCGCACGGCAGAGCGCGTCGACGAGCAATTGCTCAACGAGATGCAGGCGCACGCGATCCGCGGCCCATGGGCTGCCGGCGAGCGCATCCTGGTCTGCATCAGCGAAGATCCGCGCTGCGCCGGCCTCGTCCGCTATGCCAAACGGCTCGCCGATCGCCTGCATGGACCTTGGGTGGGGCTCTATGTCGAAGGCCGGCGCAGCCTGCAGCTCACCGAAGTCGAGCGCGACCGCATCGCCGACACGCTGCGCCTCGTCGAGTCGCTCGGCGGCGAAGCGATCACGCTGCCGGGCGGCGGCCGCGGCATCGCCGACGATGTCATCGGCTATGCGCAGTCCAATAACGCCACGCAAATCATCATCGGCAAGTCGACGCGCTCGCGCTGGTTCGAGATCCTGCATGGCTCGGTGGTGCACGATCTGGTGCGCCGGTCCGGCAACATCAGTGTCCACGTCATTGCCGGCGACGCGCTTGCCGGCGAGCCGATCCCAAAAAAATCGACCCGCTCCGCCGAGTACGGCCAAACCTTCAACATCCAGCCGTATGGAGCCGCACTGCTCGCCGTCCTCATCGCGCTCGCGTTCGCCGAACTGCTCAAGGCGTGGATCGGCGTCGGCAACGTCGATCTGGTGTTTCTGACCGCGGTGGTCGCGGTCGCGGTGCGCTACGGCTTGTGGCCGTCGCTGTTCGCGAGCTTGGCGTCGGCGCTCGCCTACAATTTCTTTTTCCTGCCGCCGATCTACACCCTGACCATCGCCGATCCGGCCAACGCGGTCGCCTTCGGCTTTTTCACCCTGGTCGCCATTATCGTCTCCGGCGTCACGGCGCGCGGCCGCACGCTGGCGATCGCCGCGATGGAACGGGCGCGTACGACCGAGTCGCTCTATGCATTCAGCCGCAAGCTTGCCGGCACCGCGACGCTCGACGACGTGTTGTGGGCGACCGCGTATCAGACCGCGCTGATGCTCAAGGTGCGCGTGGTGCTGCTATTGCCCGAGGGCGGCGGCATCGCGGTGAAGGCTGGCTATCCGCCCGAGGACATCCTCGACAGCGCCGATCTCGCCGCCGCCAACTGGACCTGGCAAAACGACCGCACGGCAGGCCGCAGCTCCGACACGCTGCCTGGCGCCAAACGCCTGTTCCTGCCGATGTATACCGGGCGCGGCGCGGTCGGCGTCATGGGTATCGACAGCGACAAGCCGGGCCCGCTGCTGACGCCCGATCAGCGCCGGCTGCTCGACGCGCTGTGCGATCAGGGCGCGCTTGCAATCGAGCGCGTCAAGCTGGTCGAAGAGATGGACCGCGTCGAGCGCACTGCCGAGACCGAGCGGCTGCGCTCGGCGCTGCTCACCTCGATCTCGCACGATCTGAAGACGCCGCTTGCGGCCGTGCTCGGCGCCGCCGGCACCTTGCGCGATTATTCGGAAAAGCTTTCCGCCGGAGAGAAAGCAGAGCTCCTGGCAACGGTCATCGACGAATCCGAACGGCTCAATCGTTTCATCGTCAACCTGCTCGACATGACCAAGCTTGAATCGGGTGCGGTCGCGCCCAACGTCGCGCTGCATGATCTTGGCGAGATCGTCGGCAGCGCGCTGCGCCGCGCCGGCCGGATTCTGATACGCCACCGGGTCGAGCTCGACCTGGCGCCGGATTTGCCGATGCTGCAGCTCGACGCCGTGCTGTTCGAGCAGGCCTTGTTCAACCTTCTCGACAACGCCGCCAAATACGCCCCGTCCGAAACGACGGTCCGCATCCAGGCCTGGCGCGATTCCGAGTCCGTATACCTGCGCGTGCTGGACGAAGGCGGCGGCATTCCTGCTCGAGACCTCGAACACATTTTCGATAAATTCTACCGCGCACAAAAAGCCGACCAGGTCCGCGCCGGCACCGGGCTTGGCCTTGCCATCTCGCGCGGCTTTGTCGAGGCGATGCACGGCACCATCGTGGCGGCAAACCGCACCGATCGTTCCGGCGCCG
Organism: Xanthobacteraceae bacterium; assembly: GCA_030043285.1. Lineage (GTDB taxonomy): Bacteria > Pseudomonadota > Alphaproteobacteria > Rhizobiales > Xanthobacteraceae > BOG-931. The sequence continues at coordinate 10,184 of JASHXZ010000014.1, forward strand.
CGTTCACCATCCGACTGCCGATCCCGCAACAAAGCCAACACCTGGAAACAGCAGCATGAACGCGGCGCCGCTTCGCGTTCTGGTCGTCGACGACGAGCCGCCGATCCGGAAGCTCCTGCGCACGGGCCTCGCGGCCCACGGCTATCGCGTCTTGGAAGCGCAGAACGGCAGGGCCGCGCTCGAGCAGCTCGAGGCATCGCCCAATCTCATCATCCTCGATCTCGGCCTGCCGGATATGCAGGGTCACGAGCTCTTGAGAACGATCCGCAGCCGCAATGACAGCGTGCCGATCGTCATTCTGTCGAGCCGCGACGACGAAGCCGGCAAAGTCCAGGCGCTGGATTTGGGCGCCGACGATTACGTCACCAAGCCGTTCGGCATGGACGAGCTCCTGGCGCGCATGCGGGCGGCGATGCGCCATCAGCTGCAGGTCCACGGCGAGCGGCCGGTGTTCCGGGTCGGCGAGCTCAGCATCGACCTCGTCCGCCGTATCGTCAAAATCGGCGACAACGAGGTCAAGCTGTCGCCAAAAGAATACGACCTCTTGCGCGTGCTGGCGCAACACGCCGGCAAGGTGCTGACGCACAAGTTTTTGCTGCACGAGCTGTGGGACGATTTGACGGATGCCCAATATCTGCGCGTCTATGTCCGGCAGCTGCGGCAGAAGATCGAAGCCGAGCCGGAGCGGCCGCAATATATTCTCACCGAGACCGGAATAGGCTATCGGCTGCGCGCGCCCGAGTGAGCGCGACGCAAATGTCACGTGCAGCGGTGAAAGAGGATCAAGCCATGGCCGACGATCTCGTTCTCTATACCAATCCGACGTCGCGCGGGCGCATCGCGCGCTGGATGCTCGAGGAAGTCGGCGAGCCCTATGGGGTCGAAGTGCTCGATTACGCAACCACGCTGAAGGCGCCCGCTTACCTCGGCATCAATCCGATGGGCAAAGTTCCGGCGCTGCGCCATGGCGATGTGGTCGTCACCGAGACGGCTGCCATCTGCGCGTATCTGGCC
>JASHXZ010000015.1 GCA_030043285.1 Xanthobacteraceae bacterium
TCGGCTACATCGTCGCGCCCTGGGACGTGCTGTCGCGCATGCTGCCGCTCAAGACCGATGCCGGCTCCGGCGCGCTTGAGCAGATGGTGTTGGGCGAATTCTGCCCCGCACATTTCGATGCGCACCAGCCGGCGCTGCGCCGCGGCTTGCGCAAAAAGCTCGAAACTTTGATGGACGCGCTCGACGAGCAGTTCGGCACCGCGGCCGAGTTCGACGATCCGAAGGGCGGCATTTTCCTGTGGGTCAAGCTGCCGGACGTCGTCGACACGCAGCGCCTCTATGGCGCCGCGCTCGCTGCCGGCGTCGCCATCAATCCGGGTTTCGAATGGTCGACCGATGCGGCGCACGGCAAATGCCGCATGCGGCTTTGCTTCGCCAATCCGTCGCCCGAGGCGATCCGCGCCGGCGTCGCTGCGCTCGCCGAAGTCTGCCGCCGCGAATTCGGCGTGCCCGATCGCATCGCCAACGTGCAGCAGCAGGCGCGGGCGTAACCGCCGCTCAAAATCCCTTCACCACCTCGCTGACGTGCTCGACGTCCGGCGCCGCCGCGAAGCAGTGGCCGACCAGCTTGCGCCATTCCTGGAAGTCCGGCGAGCCGCGGAAATCCACCGTGTGGTTCTCGACCGTCTCCCAGTTGACGAACAGCCGATAGCGGCTCGGCTTCTCGATCGAGCGCTGCAATGCCATGCCGCGGCAGCCTTTGGCGCGGCGGAAAATCGGCGCGGCATTTTTCACGCCGGCCTCGAACTCGGCCTCCATGCCGGGCTTGACGTCGATCTGGGCAATTTCGGTGATCATGGCGCGCTCCTCAACGGCAGAGAATTGTCGATCTAAACGGCGACGAAATGCGTCCGGGCTTCATGTATCCCGAATGAGCGCATGACGGCAAACTTGTTCGAGGGCCGCAAGGCTTAGCCGAGCGGCGCGCCGAGGAGGCGAAACAGGATCGGGCCGGCAATCAGAAAACCGAGCAGTGCGCCGCGCCAGCGCGGATTGGCGATGCCGGCAACGAGCGAAAGCGCGGCGAGCGGCACGATGGCGGCGAGCGGCAGGTAATAGCGCGGATAGGCGTCCATCAGCCAGCCGGTGGCGAGATAGCGGCCGTAGCTGTAGACCACGTGGATCGCGAAGGTCGCGGCGATTGCGGCGGTGCCGCAGACGACGACAATGTCGAGCGCGGCTTCATTGCGGTGCCACAATCGCCGCAGCGACAGCGCGATCCCCGCACCGGCGCAGGCGAGCGCGCCGACCGGAATGGCCAGCATGGCGTATTGCAGCGGGTTGCGCGCAACGAGCGTCGGCATCCAGTCGGCGACGAATGCGATCAGAAAATAGCCGAGATAGGCCGGGAACGATTGACGCGGCAGATCGGCCCAGCCGGCCTCGCGTGCGCCGTTCGCCAAGAGTGCGAGCTGTGCCGGCGTCTCCGGCGTCGGACTGCCGTATTGCCACACGAAGGCGAGGTAGGGCGCCGCCGTAATGACAAGGACGAGCGCTGCCGCACCGAGCCACCGGTAAGGCAAGCGCCGGCGCCAAAAGAGATAAACGAGCGCAGCGCCGAGAAAGCCGCCGGTGAGCAACAATCCGGTCAGTTTTGCCCAGGCGGCAATGACGAGGCCGATCAGCGCCAAGGCAAACCAATTGCCGCGCCCGGTTACGACGAACTGCCACAGGCCGAGCAACACGACGGCGCCGCCCGTGAACGCGAGATCGTCGTTGTTGACGGCGCCGGCAAGCGGCGCCAGCACCGGAATGCAGGCGAGCGGCACCGCAAACGCATAGAACTCGTGGCGCGGCCAGCGTGCGGCAAGACCGAGCGCGAGCAATGCCGCAAGGCCGAGCGCCGCAATGCCGACGTCGATCGTCCGGTGCGCCAGCAGCGCTTCGGGGTGGCCCTCGAGCGTCGGCCCCAAAACCGCCAGCAGCGCGTAAAACGGCGACGGGTGGTTGAGATAGTTGACGCGCTCGGTGAAGTGAAACGTCTGCGGGTCGATCAGGCGCATGCGCCCAAGCGCCGGCCAGAGATCGTGCGTGTGCTGGATGTGCGCCACATAGGAGACGTGCGCCACCTCGTCGAAACCGGCCGTTATGTCCTTGCGTTCGGCGCCGACCAGCGCAGCGACGACAAACAGGACGAAGATGACGGCGGCAGCGACAAAATTGGCCATCGCCGGAACGGCCAGCGGGCGCGGCGCCAAAATATCGCTGCTCGACATGCCGGCAAAAATGCCCGCGCAGGGTTAAATATTCGCTAGGGACATGGACTCATCAAATTATACGGCTAGTGCCGCTGGCGGAATGTTCGCTTGGCTGTCGGAAACGAGCGCCGGCGAAATGCCAGGAGCGATCGTCGCGTGGGCCGCCACGACGTCATGCCTGCGTGACCGGGATCTCAATTCTACAGTTCACGCCTTCCGTCGCGAACTCGAGATCGACCGTGCCGCCGAGCTCGTGAGGTATAAGATTGCGTATGAGATTGGTGCCGTAGCTGGACGGATGCTGAGAGGGCACCGGGGGGCCGCCAAGCTCGCGCCAGACAAAGGTCAGGTTTGTCGCGCCTCCGTTCGGCTTGATCTCCCAATTCACCGATACCTGGCCGCCGCCGGTCGATAGCGCGCCATATTTCGCGGCGTTGGTGGCAAGTTCGTGCAGCACCCGCGCGACCGCTTGGGTTTCGGCCGAGTTGACCACCACGTCGGTCCCGCTGATCGTTACGTTGGTGCCGGTCGCGTAATGCGCCAGCTGGTTGCGGACCAGGGTGCCAAGTCCGACGTTCTGCCAACCGCTTTCGCTCAGCAGGGTATGGGCGGAGGCCATGGATTGGATGCGCCCATCGAGCGATCGAATGAAATCGCGGATTGAGCGGCTGCCTTGGCGCGTAGAGGTGGCCACCGCCGCGACTTGAGCGAGGATGTTCTTCACCCTGTGGTCCAGTTCTGCGAGCAGCAGTCCCTGACGGTCCTCGGCGAGCCTGCGCTCGGTGACGTCGAGCAGCGAGGCGATCCAACCGTCGACGTTTCCTCCAGCGTCCAGTTCCGGCCGATAGGCGACGTTGAGATAGCGCCTGCCAATACCGGGACACTGCCTTTCGCATTCAAAGTCGACCGGCACCCCTTGGAGGACCTGTTCGATGTAGGGGCGGACCGTGTCGAAGGCCGCAGCTCCGATCGTTTCCGGAATCGTCGCGCCCTGAACTTTCTCGCGCGGCAGGTCGAGCCACCGCGCATAGGCCTCGCTGATGAAGCGATAACGCAGGTCTCTGCTGCAACGGATAAGCATGAACGGTGTTTGATTGAGTACGCCTTGCAGCTCCGCTTCGCTGGCACGCAGTGCATCTTCGGCTCGCTTATGCTCGGTGATGTCGCGTATGATCTTCGATGCACCGACAATCTTTCCCGATTCCGATATCGGAGACAAAGTCAGCGAGACATTGACAAGACTTCCATCTTTGCGCTGGCGTACCGTCTCGAAATGATCAATGGACTTGCCAAAACGAACGCCTTGCAGGATTTCGGCTTCATTCTGACGATCTGGTGGACGCAAGATCGCCATCGGCCTGCCGATAACCTCCGCCTCCGAATAGCCGAACAGTCGCTCCGCTGCCTTGTTCCAGGTCGTGATTGCGCCATCGACGTCCGTGCTGACGATCGCATCGTCGCTTGATTCCACGATCGCGGCGAGACGGTGCTCAACGCGGCTAACCCGTCGCAACCGCACGACGGCATTCGCCAGGCGCGTATGAAGACCGACCGTTTCCACCAACAATGCGAACAACAGCGCGGAGCCGGCAAACAGTGCAAAGATGCGGGCTATGTACCAGCCTAAAGTAAACATGACGACGGTAAACAGGGATGCCACCGCAAACGTCGGCAACCATGCCAGCAAAACGACCATCAACCATTGATCGACGATCGTGTGCCGGCGAGAAAACAACAACGCGAGCGCCGTCGCGCTGAGAAAGAACAGAAACGGGCCGGCGTAATGCGCGAAAGGCGCCAGGACGTTTGCGCTTTCATAGACGCGCGGCAGATAGCCGACCCCTGCGGTCGCCAGCCATGTCAACCCGGCCGTCGCCGTGACGACGCACGCGATGGTGACGGCAACGACATGGCTGGGCGGCGTGGCAGACTCGGCGGCATCTTTCCACAGCACATAGACGATGACGGCCAACGGAAACAACGTGTGCCAAAACGTGAACAACCAGGCCGGAGTATTCAGCCTGTCGCCGATAAATATCAGACTCGTCTGGGCGAATACTCCTGGAAAGGCACAAGCTTCCAGAAATGCAAACAAACCGCTGAAAACGTAGCCGCTTGCCAGCGCCAGCACGGCGCGTTGCGGATAGATCGAGTATTGGGAAAACAGAAGGGCTGCGGTAAGAAGATCGGCCGCACACATGACTGATTGTGTCGCCAGAACAAACGCCTCAATATGGACAAGCTGGACGTTCCCGAACGGTAACGTGACGGCCAGGATAACCGCCAGGGCGACGATGACGCTCAGGGCGATTTTGCGCTGCCGATCGGTTGCCGGCGCGGCGGTGATGACGATCGGCAGTTCGTAACTCGATCTCGTCCCCAGATCAGACATGGAAGTCTTCTGCAACATGAGCCTTATCCTCAGCTGATACGCGACGCGGTTGTCGAGGAATGCTCCGCGCTCCTCCGCCAGCTTTTTTTAGTGACGTTGCAGTGACCCGGGCGTAGTATTTATCGTTTATCGGATCGGATAGAGTACCCTTACCTGAGGATAATGCTTCGAACCGTTGGTATATTGCTCCCTCCGCCCGAACCTTGGTTGAATTGGTTGTGCGGCTTGCGTCTGCATCTGAAAGCTGACGTTGACCGCTGCCTTTCTGACACGAGCCCCAGGCAATGGGCTAGACCGAAACCTCCGGGTGGAGTTCAGGCGCGACCCGGCTCGATCGCGGTAGTTCACGTCCCGGATTTCGCCTGAAATTCCGTCCGGGCAACCAAAGGACTTGTTATGATTGACGTGTATTACTGGACCACGCCGAACGGCCACAAGATCACGATTTTCCTCGAGGAAGCCGGGCTGCAATACAAGATCATTCCGATCAACATCGGCAAGGGCGAGCAGTTCAAGGCCGAGTTTTTGGCGGTGTCGCCGAACAATCGTATTCCGGCCATTGTCGATCACGAGCCTGCCGGCGGCGGCAAGCCGATCGCGGTGTTCGAATCCGGCGCCATTTTGCTGTACCTCGCCGACAAGACCGAACAATTCATCGGTAACGACATCCGCAGCCGCAACGAAGCGATCCAGTGGCTGTTCTGGCAGATGGGCGGACTGGGTCCGATGGCCGGGCAGAACAACCATTTCGCCAATTACGCGGTGGACAAGATACCGTATGCGATCGACCGCTACCGCAACGAGGTGAACCGGCTGTACGGCGTGATGAACAAGCGGCTCGCCGACCGCGACTATCTCGCCGGCGCGTATTCGATCGCCGACATGGCCGCCTATCCGTGGATCGTGCCATGGGAGCGCCAGGGCCAGAAGCTGTCCGACTTCCCCAATCTGCAGCGCTGGTTCGAGGCGATCAAAGCGCGGCCGGCGGTGGTCAAGGCGTACGAATGGACGCCGAAGATCAATCCGGGCCAGGGTGGTATCCGCACCGCCGAGGAGCGCGCCATCCTGTTCGGCCAGACCGCGCAGTCGGTCGCTGCCGCCGCAACCACGGCGCCACGGTGAAGTCGTTTAAGATGGGAAGTCCGCTGCCTATCCCGGATGCGGTGCAGCGCGAAGCGGTGCACCGCTGATCCGGGATCTTCCCAAACTCCGAATTCGTAACGATCCCGGGTCTGCAGCGCACCACTTCGCTTCGCTGCGTGCTGCGCTGCGCCCGGGAAACAATGACATCCGGACTACGGCCCCATGCCGCCGACATAGCCGGCGATTTTCCAATTGCCGCGTTCCTTGGTGTAACAAATCAGATCGTGATCGAGCGGCACGATGGCCTGGCTCGCCACGAAAGCGGCTTTGCCGGACGGCAGCGCGACGTGCACGAACGACGGCGTGTTGGGTTCGGCCTGCGGGGTGTCGGGCAATATGCGCACGAAACTCATGCCGAGCTTGTCGATCACTTGCGCGTCCGGCTTCGCTGCCGCGCGCGCTTCGGCGCCGTCCTGAGCCGGATAGCCCCAATCGGTCGGATCGGTGTCGGTGTTCTGCAGCAGCGTTCCGAACGCCTGCGGTTCGAAGCGTGGCGGCGCCGGCGAGCAGAAAATGCCAGGATGTTGCGGCAGTTCGGCCGCGCTCGGATTGGCGGTGGCGTCGGCGAGAAGCGTCCAGCCGGCGCCGCTCGGATTGTCGAGCTCGACCGCACTGGCGAGATTGTCGATGCCGGATTTGCTGTCGTCGGCGAGATCGTTGTCGCGCACCCAGAAGAAACCCTTGCTGACGATCAGCTTGGCGAGTGCGGCGCGGTCCTTGTGCGAAACCGCATCGACGATGCTTTTGCGGAAAGTTTGAAACGCCGCGTCGGTGAAAGCTGCCGGCGGCGACACCGCAACCGGATCGTACGGCTTGATCGGGGCGGGCGGTGCTGGCGGCGGCGGGTGGAACGGCTGCGCCGGCTCGGGCAACTCGTCCTGCGCAAGGGCCGCTTGGGGGCCAAGCGCGGCGACCAGTAAGCTGAAACTCGCCAGCAACGCGGGGACAAGGCAATGTCGGCGCATCGGCAATCTCCGGGTTCCCAAACCTGCGGCCTCACAGTTAGCGTAAAATGCCGCGTGAAGGAATTGGTTGCCGGCACACCGTAATCAAGGACCCCATAGCCCCATGCGCACCATTACGCTCGAAGAACATTTCGCCACGCCCGGCTTTTTCGGCGGACCGGGACGCGAATTGAAAAACCGCGCCGAGAAGGTCGGAGGCCGCTATGCCAACCTGATCGCGCGGCTTTGCGACGTCGGCGCCGCGCGTTTGGCCGAGATGGACGCTGCCGGCATCGACATGCAGGTGCTGTCGCTGACCGCGCCGGGTGTGGAGCAGTTGGACGCGGCCGAGGCGGCGGCGCTGGCGCGCGACGCCAACGACTACGTCGCCGATGCGGTGAAGAACCATCCGGCGCGGTTCGCCGCCTTCGCGGCGGTGCCGACGCCGGCGCCCGAACAGGCCGCCGCCGAGCTCGAGCGCCGCGTGCGCTCCGGCTTCAAGGGCGCCGCGGTCAACGGCCATAATCGCGGCCGCTATCTC
>JASHXZ010000016.1 GCA_030043285.1 Xanthobacteraceae bacterium
CGGCGAGGGGTACATTATAATGTGCGCGAGGGATGGAAGCCGGATGGCCGAGACCCGCATCCCGCTTGTGGGATCCTGAGGGGCTCGGTTCACGACAACCCGGTCCGGCGGAACCGGACGCGCCAGCGGAGAGCGTAGTTAGATGGTGATGATGGTGGCGGTGCTGATACTGTTGTTGATGATGACGATGATCATGATCGTGAACCTGCCGACCACAATCCCACGGTGCCACCGCTACGCAGCTCCGGTTGAGCCGGATGCCGCCACCGCCTGCGGCATGAGGAATTCAGCAAGCTCCTGGACGACCTCCCCGAGTGGCGGAAGTTCGGTGCCGATGGTGGCTGCAAAGGATTTCCATAGCTGCTGCTTGGCGGGATCCTCGGCGAAAGCTTTGGTAAGGCCGGGAGGCGGTTCGGCGGGGATGGCGGTCTTCCGCCGTGCAAAGGTAGCGGCAATCGCACGTGCGAGCGCAGCGCCTTCGAATTGATATTCGCGCGACAGCATCCAAATGTCGTAGAAGTCCTTGACGCGGCTGTTGGCGCGGCCAAGCTTCACGATCGCCTCGAATTTTTCGGCCACGACCGTCTCGTGCCGATAGCCGCGCAGCTTCGGCGCGGGCGCATCAAGCAAGGTCGGGTACTCGATTTCTTCGATGCCGGGCTCGATTGCGTCGCCGAAACCGATGTCAATGACAACGGGCACGCGCGCACGATCGATCACGGCCTGGGTCCTGAGCCGCAAGCCGCCATATTCAAGCTCCTCGCGGTTGCGCTCCACCTTGATCGCTTCGGCGTCGAAGACCACGCCGTCGTCCTGGGCGACGGCGCAAATCTCGCGGAAGATGCCGAGCACCTTCTCGGGCTCAGCATCCCCAAAGCCAAGAAAATCGACGTCGCGCGTCGGACGGAACGGTTTGTCAAACCATGTCGTCATCAGCATCGCGCCCTTGAGCACGAAGCGTTCGCGGTATTGCGTGGTGCTGAGCCGGTAAAGCAGCCGTTCGAGCGAGTAGCGCGTGAGCAGTAGATCGAACAGCTGGCCGCGCTCCTTAGCGAGATTGAGGAGCCGCGCGCGCACCGAAGCTCCCATGTTGCGTTTTGGCTCAGGCATTGGCCGTCATTGCCTCAAGATAGGGCTGCACGATTTTCCAGATTCCGGCGTCGGCCGCGTATTCGGCGATCTCGGCGGGCGTTGCCTTGCGCAGGCGCAGCGCCTCGCGGAGACCTTCAAGCGCGATCGTGAGGCCGGGGCTGGTCTTATATCGTTTTCCGGCGCTTTGGCGATAGCGGAAAAGATCGACCACGGTTTTGGCTGGATTGTAGATGCGTACCGTGACGCCCTCGATCTTGTGCTCCTCGGTGCCTTCGCTGAGAAGTTTGCCACGGAAGCGGACGATTTGCAGAGGCAGGTCCATCACTTTAGGTCGCCTGTCTTTGGGGCCGATGGCGATCCACACGCTGCGCGGAATGGTGTCGGTGAGCTGGTGATAGGCGAGCGCCGAGACAAGGCTTATGACGCCTCTCGGGACCCGCTTCGCGGCTTCGGCGAGGGCATGGTTGATGTCGGTAGCGGCATCGGGAAGCTGATAGAGGCCTCGGCTGAGTTTGTGGACAAGGCCTTTCTTGCGCATACGGGCAATTGTCGCGCGCGTTACGCCTGCATTGGAAAGCTCGGAAATCCGCGCGATGCCCTGGCGTTTGATGAGGGCAAGGGCCCGATCCTGCTGGGTTTTTGGTTTGGCGGTCATGAAAAGGATATGATACTAAACGTCGGATATGTCAAGTTTATATCCGACATTATGTATCATATTAAAAACCAGGACGGCTGGAAGATCGCAGGAATTGGGTGGGGACAACGAGCCGATCAGCGTGGCGAGAAATGCCCCACGCGTACCGGCGCCAGCCGAGCCCGGCTTAGCAAGGATTTCTGGCGGAATCCGTGCTGCCAGTTAGCCGTAAATATCAATCATTTTCGGGTCGAGGACCCGTAGCAAGGCCAAAGCCTCACCCTCAACGGTGAGAAATGACTGAACCCTGACGTCGAACTGGTCGATGTGCCTCCTGTCGAACCAGTAATTCGCCGGCTCCTTGCGCGCGCGGGAAGCCTTGCTGCCGCTGAGCATCGAGACAAAGGATGACGAGCGCGCGTCGATGTCATCGCGCACTCGCATTCGTCCTGCCGTGATGGAAGGCCATTGCCACATTCGGCCCAGCAAATTGTGGGCGACAAGAATGAGTGGTTGCTTCGTCATCCTCACGGTTCGTATCGCGGTGGCCGTGACACTTGCCCGGAACTGTGAAGCAAGCTCGGCAATGCCATCCAAGGATATCTCGCCCATGCGTTCCAGTCTTGGTGCGACCATGAATGGTGGCAGAATAAGATCACCCGAATAGGCATCGGCTAACCTCTCCGCATCTTTTGATTTCTCATCGATCGGCCTACCGATGTCTGAAGAGCGGCAGACAAAGGACTGGCCGCGGTGATGGTGCCAATGCCCAAGTTCGTGTCCAGTGCTGAATCTCTTGCGGTGGGGCCTAGTGTCCGTACTGACATAGACGACAGCGCGGTCCTTGTATCCGACGATCTGGGCTTCGCAATTTGCCAGAGGCCTATACTCAACCTCGACGCCCACACAATGCGCGATCGCCTCCAGCTGGATATCAGTCGGGTCAGAGATTCCTAATTCTGTGAGGAGCTCTTCTGCTGAACGCATGAGACGTAGGCTAACCTTTCAGATTCCCGTTGCTGTCGATAATACCTAAGCACAAGCATGCCTCAAGAAACACGTCGAGATCACGCTCATCCTCGATTTTACGATTGCGCGCCGCTATCGTCATATCCTTTGTCCGGTCTGCATAATCTCTGACAGCAGCCACAATTTGCTTTTTTCTAGCCACGTCGAGCGAAATAACATTGCTGAAATCCGCAATCTTCTTATGACTAACGTAGCGTTGCGCCTCTTCAAAGCGCGCTCGTCTTGCAGCGACACTCGCCTTTTCCAAGGCCTTTGAATAGCTTTGCTCCAAGTCTTTGGGGGACAAGCAAATGCTGGCGAGATATTCGTCCAGCTCTTTTCCCTGCAACGAGCTGATTTCTTCCCAGATTTCATCCAACAACTGTTGTCTAACAAGCGCGTTGCGATCGTCGCTCATGTCAGTTTTCCTTCGAGCGTCCATCGGATAACCAACCGCCGTTTCCTTTTCTGCACGGCTTTGTACTTCCTCTCATCCCAGTCCAACTCGTCTCTCATTTGGTCTGGGGTCGCATTATCAGCCTGCGCCGTTAGCAACAGCTGCACGTCCTCGTCGTCGTGGCACAGATCGTACACTTGCTGGACGAACAACGGGCCATCCGTCGAAACGGCGGGGTCCGCAGCGAGATCGACTGGATCGTCTTCATCGTCAGGCTCGGCTACAACGCGCGTGCCCTCGTATCGTTGTACAACTTTGGCATGACGGAAAATGTTCGAACGAATGCTGTTCATGGCCCCACGGAGAAAATTACACGTCGCCTCGGGCCCCTCAATCGGCTTGTCCGAGCGGAGCCAACGTACGAAGGCGTCATGGAGAAGGTCGTTGGCCTCCTCGCCGTTGCCGCCGGACGTGACGCTGGCATAAGTGGCCAAGCGCTTCCTGTCGTCAGCGCTTAGGGCGGCCAGGGCCGCGACCCGCTCATTCCCCGGAACCGTCTTGTTCAAAAGTCGACCTTCCTCTCCTGCAATAGCTCGCCGGAAGGCCAGTTGCGGACAAAAGAGGTCATGTCCGCAAGTCGAGCTCTGGCGAGCTTAGTTATCCAGAGGGTGGGAATCCTGACAAGGCCAGCCTCAAAACCGGCGTCGTCTGGGCCGAACGTGATCTGCAAGCGGTAGGTCGCCAAGGAGCCAAATTACGACCCGCACGCAGCAGTTTAAACCGGAATACTGAGAAAAATACGAGGAATTACAATGAACTACGTCGATCCAAAGCTTGGGGCTCGGCGGGCGCAGATTGTCGAGGTGTTGGAGACGGTCTGCGAATCGCTAGAGCTTTCCCCGTCTCAATTCGCCATGGCAAAGCAACGCTACGAGGGGGTCGGCGCGTGCCTGGCCGGCTCGTCCGATCCGATGCTGCGCGCCATTGCCATCTACTTGCAAGGCTCAACCGCCCTGCGGACTACGGTTAAGCCGGTCGGCGTCAACGAGCACGACGTAGACTTGGTCGCCCACGTGCGGGACCTCGACATTCAGATCTCGCCATCCGCGCTGAAGAAGGCAATCGGCGATTGTCTGCGCGACAATGGGAATTACGCACCACTTTTGGAGGAGATGCCGCGCTGTTGGCGTCTCAACTACGCGAATGAATTCCACATGGATATCACGCCCTCGATACCCAATCCGGGTTGCGCCCATGGCGGTGAGCTCGTTCCGGACAAAACACTGAGGGAATGGAAAGCCTCGAATCCTAAGGGCTACAAACATCTTTTCGAGCGGCGCGCCAAACTTCTCCCCGTCATCCGCATGCGCAAGGGCATTGCTGCGGACAGCGCTGAAGCGAGCATCGAGCCTTATCCGGAGGCAGGCGGCTTTAAGGGTATCCTGCGGCGGACAGTGCAAATTGGGAAGCGCCACCGCGATATCATGTTCGTGGACAATCTCGATCTCGCTCCGTTGTCCGTAATTATCACGACGTTGACGTCGCGGAGTTACGAATGGTGTGTCACGCAACGCGAGTACGACAGCGAACTCGATCTTCTCTTCGACGTCATACGGCATATACCTGACACCATCGAGGTGCGCCAAATTCACGGGCGTGAATATTGGTTCATCTGGAATGAAACAACGGTGGGCGAGAACTTCGCTGAAAAATGGAATCGGCAGCCAGCACGCGCGGAAGCCTTCTTTAGATGGCACGCTCGGTTGTGTACCGATCTGGCTGGCCTCGAAGCGGTCCGCGGTTTCGACCGCCTAGGCGATATATTGAAGAGTCTGTTCGGTCCCAGACCAGCCACTGCCGCAATGGACTCACTAACGGAACGCGTCTCGACCGCGCGACGGACCGGAAATCTGCGCCTTTCGCCCCGCATCGGCCTCGGCGTTGCGGTGGTGCCGGCATCGACTTCTGTACGGGCTAACACGTTTTTCGGCAGCGACCGGTAGGATGCGGCTCGGGCGGCGGCCGCCGCTCAGCGCGGCGCAGCAGTTTGTAAATCTTCGTGCTAACCCGATTTGCCGGGGCGACGGTGTATTGCGCTCCGGCAGACTCTCGTGGCGGTATTCGGCAACGCCTTCGCCGGTTGGCAGAGATTATGACGTCCGGCTCGAGTTCGTTCAGGGCGCCCGTCCGGAGACTTTTGTTGATGAACCCGACCTGCAAGTGCTTGCTGGCGGTCGTCGCATCCCGCATCTCTATCAGCAACGACCTCCGAAGCTCTGCCTGTACCTGCCTAAGACGTACGAGTGGCAGGCCTGGATGAGACTCGACCTGACTATCGTGCCGTGGACCGCGCTCTGGCTGTTCTACTTCGAAGAGTGGCTGGCATCCGACGATTGGAAAGGCGGAGGTATGCACCCGGACGCCGACGATCAGTACACTCCCGGTGACACAGAATGAGCGAACCAACAGATCAGGACAAAGCCTTTCGGATTCTGTCCATCGACGGCGGCGGGATTCGCGGCGTTTTCCCGGCGGCCCTCTTGGCGAGGCTGGAACAACATCTGGAGCATCCCGTTGGTCGCTACTTCGATCTCATCGCCGGGACATCGACAGGTGGGATTATTGCCATTGGTCTGGGTCTTGGGCTTTCGGCCCGCGACATTCTGAAGCTTTACGTAGAGGAAGGTCCGTCGATTTTCGATCAGCAGCACGGACCTATCGAGAATTGGGTCCGACAGAAATTGCGGAGCGCCGCGCATTGGCTGGTGACGAAACACTCGTCTGAGCCGTTGCGGCGCGCGCTGGCCAACGTGTTAGGGGATCGGAAGCTAGGCGAAAGCCGCACCCGATTGGTGATACCTGCATGGCACCCGATCCTCGAACGCGTCTATATTTACAAGACCGCGCACCATCCCCGGCTCGAAACGGACTACAAGGAGCTAGCAATTGATGCGGCGATGGCTACCGCGGCCGCGCCGACTTTTCTTAAGCCGCATGTGACGGAATCCGCGATAGAGCTTGTCGACGGAGGTGTCTGGGCAAACAACCCGATCGGTGTGGCAGTGATTGAGGCCGTCGGCATGCTCGGCTGGCCGGCCAACCAACTCAAAATCCTTTCCATCGGAACGATCAATGAGCCTGCAAAACTGCCCCGCCTGAGAGGCAAGCTCCCGATGGCCGCGGCGGTATCGCGACTATTCATGGCAGGGCAATCGCACAGCGCGCTTGGCACGGCGAAAATTGTGACAGGCGATGTCCACGAGCGTAAGGCGATTTGGCGCATCGACCAAATTGCGCCCGAGGGCCGATATACGCTGGACAACGCGGGTCGGATTTCGGAGATGCGAGATCGCGGGTTCACCGAGGCGCGCGAGCAATTGCCTGAGCTGCGGCGGCATTTCTTTGACAAGCCGGCAGTTGATTTTTTGCCATATCACAAACTCTGAGACCGGCAACTCGGTTACGCGAAAGCGATAAGAGCCCAAATACCGGTCGCGCGCAGGTCGCGCAGATGCCGGTCCATTTCTCGGGCAGTGCAAAACCTTCCCAATGCTTTCGATGGACACGTTGGCCAGGAGAGTGCAATGATTGGAGTGGGCGGCCAACTAAACCTCCCGATTGAGCTCAAGCATGTCGCACAGTGCAATAAATTCCGTTGTGGGAGAGAGGCAAAGAGTTCTAAATGTATCCAGTAACCCCAGCCACACTCCGGATTCGCCGGCTAGCCAAGGCAGTTCTGATCCGAGCCAATTCCAAGGCGGCGGTGGTCCGCAACAGTGGTCCACAGCAGGTACCGTCATGGGATTTGGTCGCTACCTTCGTCGCCGCGGATCGCGCTGGTTTTCCGGTGGATGGTCACAGGTTGAACGTCATTGAATTCCGGCGCGCGGACCTCTCGACGTGCTGTCGGACTCAATACGCTCGTCTGGCAAGGTAGACATCGCACCAATTTGCAAAATCCCTCCGCGAATTTGGAAGATCGACATAAGATGAATTTACGGTGGCTCGCAAAGTAGAGATCGGGCGGCGAGCACAGAAACAAAATCCAGACACAAAAGTAACTTTTCCGACTTTCGCGGCAATATACACTTAAAAATAGTCTTCGCCGTTATTTTGCGGCCACACGATGCCCACATTTATAGTTGATAGGCTCCGACTCTACACGCGGGGTGGGCCTGCCGGAGGAGAGCATGGCAACCGTCGTGTCTCAGCGCAAGAACGGTGCTAGCCACGTCTACGCCGAATTGAAGAATCTCTTGATAAATTATCGCTTCAGGCCCGGCACGCAACTTCATCCCAGCGATCTCGCGGCGCAGCTCAAGGTCAGCAGCACGCCGGTGCGTGAAGCGCTGCATTGGCTAGGGGGCGAGCACCTGCTCGTCTCGATCCCCAATCGCGGGTTCTTTTCCAAGATATTGAGCGCGGAGGAAATGACGGAGTGTTTCATACTGAAGCACGTCCTCCTGGAATATTCGATTAGAGCGAACAACCGAGAGGCGCACGGCGATCGGTTGGCCGAGACGCTCGACGATAGGCATTTTAAGCAGACAACCGACGACGCCCAGATGCCATTGTTTTTTGACGAGGAACTGTCCGAGAGAATTGCCTCGCTGTCGGCAAATTATTCCCTGGTAAGGACCATCAAAAGTTTGAACGATCGGACACATTACATCCGCGTGCTCGACCTTGAGGAAGCAGGCCGCGAGCGGGAGACCGTCCAACAGTACCACGATCTCATCGAGAAGATCAAGATTTGCGACGCGTCAGGCGCTGCCGGGAACTTGCAACAACAGTTGCAGATGAATTTGGCGCGCATACCCAGCCTTGTGAAGGAGGGGCTTGCGCGCGGCTACGCCGCGCCCAACGACTGGCCGATGCAAGCGACAGTGCTTACGCCGCCCTATCAGAAGACGGATCATCAACCAGGTCCCAAGCCGGCAGCTAACGGGCGGTCACAGTGGAGCAATCGGCTCTGATCAATGACTCTTTGCCTTACGACGGCGCTCCCAAGGGTGCGCTTCGATCGCCGAGTATCGGCCGTCCTACACGTAACGAGCCCGCACTCGAGCTCTGAGGGGCATACCGAGCGCCGTTTTCATATCCGCATTGTGAAGCGGCTCCTCTCCCGAAGGGGCACCGCCCCTCTGGAATCACAAAGCGATTCTCTCGCGATTCAATACGTTCTCGGGTGGACACCAAAGGCGATGGATTATTGATCCCACCGCGGGGAGTTGAACTGATCCAACATGCCGGCAGAGAATTGCCCTACACCAATTCTTGTTTTCTGCCCACCGGATCAGGAAATGGAATAGAGTATTGTTCTGCGAGAAAAGTCAGCGCTGATAAGGTACTTGCATCTATCGGGATGCCATTAACAATTCTATCCGCTTCGTGCTCCCATTCCCGGTCACCGGGAGCCATCGGTTTGCCGCTTGCGCCTGCCGCTGGGCGTGAGGAACGTAACGTGTCCAGGTACCGCGTGATAATTGAGTTATATTTGTCGAGCTCGATAAAGCTCGAGGGATTGAGCGCCAGAACGAATCCACCCATGTTACGTGGCGCGCTAGCGGTCGCCTCCGGCACTTGGTGCAACTCAGCGGACAAGGACATTCCGGTAAGTGGGGCACTGAGGATCTCTATGAGGCCGGCCAGGCCCGCGCCCTTGTATCCTTGCTCTCCACCAAGCGGCTGCAGGGTGCATGCCGCGTTGGCATCAGTTGTCGGCTGACCCATTGCGTCGACGGCCGCGCCTGCAGGCAATGGCAGACCTAGGGAACGATAGAACAGTATCTTATTAATCGGTACGGCGCTGGTGGCCATATCCAAGAGCCAAGGCCGCTGACCTGGAACCGGCGCGCTTACGGCGAGAGGATTGGTTCCATGAAAAGCGTCCTTCCCATCAAACAGACTGACCAGAGCATCGACGTTGACGGCGACTAATCCGATGAAGCCGCGCTCCGCGGCCCAGAGCACATAGGCACCTGCGGCACCAATATTTGACATCTTTTTGATTGTGACTGCGCCAACGCCTTGTTCAGCAGCTAACCGCGTTGCTTCTTCCATAGCCGTGTAACAAGCCAGATGACCGATCGCGTCGTCGGCGTCGACGACTGAAACGGAGGGGCTGACCTTTTGTATTGTCAGAACGGGATTGCGATTGACCTCGCCTTTGGTGATCGTCGACAGATGATAAGAAATTAATCTTATCCCGTGACTGTCCAGACCGACGCGGGAGCCGTGTAGGAGTGAGCGTGCTGCAGCTTCGGCCGACGGCCTGTTGACTCCGCTGGCGAGAAACACTTGCTCAACGAAGGTTTGGAGCTTTCCGGCCTCGTATCTCGGTGATGCGCTCACGGCGAGTCTCCTTCTTCTCTGGCACTTCACATGCGGCCCCCGATTCATGGGATCGACAGGGCGAGAACAACGAAAAATCGTACGCAGTCGTGCCTTTAACGATAAGGTCTGCGATTCCTCGCCCGAATGCCGGGCAGAATTTAAAGCCGTGGCCGGACAGGCCTGCTGCCAACCACAAACCCTCAACCCGCGGGTCTCTACCGACTATCGGGTTTCCATCCGGGGTTTCATCAAAGATCGAAAAACGTGACCCTATCGTGCGTCCATGGTCAAATCGGGACAGCCGAGCGCGTGCATAGCCCACATAGCGCTCAAGGGCTGTCGGGCTGGTCGGTAGATTTCGATCAGATGGCGATGCAGGTCGGCTATCCGACGCAAGTACGGATCCGAGCAGATACGACTTGGGGCCGTGAGGGCGCATGTAGAAACCGAGAGCCCTCTCGCCATATCCGCAGCGAGATGCGTCGATGTCGTCAGAGACCAAAACCGTGGCGAGACCTTGAAGCGTCACCCGGATTGGAAGAGGCAGGTTGCAGGACGCGGCTAGCTGCGGTGCCCAAGCTCCTGCCGCATTGACAACAATCCGACAGCGCACCACCCCATCGGCAGTCTCGACCCCCGCAACTTCATCGCGTTCCATGAGGATACGCTCAATCCTCACGCCTTCCCGGATACGAGCGCCAGACCGTTGCGCGCGGGACGCCAGATAGCGCGCAGTGCCACGTGCGTCGCAATACCCGCCAAGTGGCTCGTAGATAACCGAACCCAATTCCGACGGCGATATGTCCGACATCACTGCCGATGCATCCATGGGGGAGAGCATCGACATAGGTTGAACGGCGTTGGAATTCGCTTCGACGATCTTCCTCGATGAGATTACCGCCGCATCGGGGATACCGGTTAGAAAGCCGCACGGATTGTATCCGCAATCACCACCGGACTCCTCGTCCCACTGACGTAGAAGATGCAGGCACTCGCCCGCCAAGTTCGTCAGGGTTTGATCGTGATAGAATGCTCGCACTATTCCAGGAGAGTCGCCCGTTGTACCGGCTCCAACTGCCCCTTGATCGTAGAGCCTTACTTTCACGCCCTGCTCGGCGACGTGACATGCGATACTGCACCCGGTGGATCCGCCGCCAATAACAACGACTTCCGCACTCTCGGTATTCATCACGCCACCATCTCGTTGGCGAGGTTGAGAGGCAAGCACGGGCGCAGTGCATCCGCCGTCAGCTTCGCGAAGGCCGGGTGATTGTCGGCGGCCGCACTCGGCGCGGTGATCTCATAGGCTTGCAAAAAGTTTGGATCGCCCTCGCCCCCGATCTTGCGCCACAACGTCGCGCTGATCTGCGGCATGATCGGGGCGCATAGCAGCGACAGACCTTTCAACCACCAATAGGACGTTGTCGGGTCTGTCAGGTCTAGCCCTTCTGCCTTGCAGTATTGGGCCAGCGCGCTGGCAGCGCGGCCGACTGATAGCCCGTTGAGGCAGAAAGCCCGATTTTGGTCCTCGTAGCAGGAGTCGAGAAGACGCCTCAGCTCCGCATCCGGTTCAGAAACCGCAGCTGCGCTACAAGAAGAAAGCGCACGAGAAATGTTGCGTGATAGTTTATCGGACAACAAGTCATTCCGAAATGCAATGAAGTCGCGAACAACAAAGTCGGTGGAGAATTCTTCAGGGCTATTCAAAGCGAGAAAAAAGCGAACGGCGTCGCTGCCTGCGGGCGTTTTGTCGACGATATCACCTGCCCATATCACATGCAGCCGGCTCGTCGAGAATTTGCGCCCCTCGAGGTTGTAAAAGTAGTTAGTGAACAGATAATCGAACGGTTTTGAATGTCCCAGTGCGGTCAGCACTGCGGTGCAGCCAACCAAAACCATGACAGCATTGTCTATACCGAAGCTGGCGGCAGAAACGATCTCCGATTTTCGACTCATGGGGTGGAGACGATCGGCCGATGCCCGCATATAATACGACCCGCAAGATAATGCATATTCCCATCCCGACGTG